>DASYDW010000095.1 GCA_036499395.1 Pirellulales bacterium | reverse complement strand
ACCAACCTGTCGGTCGCCGGCACCAGCTACACCCCCAGCACCCCGCTTACCGCAGGCCATAACTACCAATGGAAAGTTCAGGCCTTCGATCAAGACGGGACGCTCGGAACGGCAAGCTCTCCTACTAACTTCAGCGTCAGCAGCACGGATATATTGTCCGGCGACGCTAATGGCGATGGTATCGTCAATGCGCAAGATCTCGCACTGATCGCTTCGAATTGGCTGACCCCTGGCCCGATCGGCGACGTCAACGGCGACGGCATCGTCAACGCTCAAGACATCGCCGTGGTTGCATCTAATTGGCTGGCCACCATCTCGTCGACGGCCACTGAAAAGACGACCGTCGCCAAAGCCATTGCCGCCTCAACGATCAGCATAGCGAAAGTCGCAGTCGAGACGCCCCTACGCGACACAATGCTACCGTCCCCATCGCAGCCGGGTGACTGTCGGGCGTGACCTGGCCCACCTACCGCATATTCGGCGCAACGCACAAAATCGTGCGAGATCGGTTCTCGCCGCCTGCTGCGTTCGCCGGGGCAGTTCATTCACCACACACCGCACTCTCGCGCCGCGATCTCTCCTGACGTAACGTTGCAGTGAGACTTCGAGGCCTTGAATCAGGGGAGAGCGTCTTCATGCGTCGCACGACATTTCTTGTTTCATTCGCAGCACTGGGATCCGCCTTCCTGACGGTCATACCCGCATTCGGCGAGGAAAGCTTCGTACCGATCATTGGGTGGAATAATCAATTCTTTCCCTCTTATCTATTGGCGTCGTCGACCATCCGCCATGCAGAAGACGACGAACAGGAAACCGACACGGACGACGACGTTGTCGTACTGGGGGACCCTCAGGGAGTCTTGGGGGTCAAGGTCGTTGCGACCGAAGATGACACCCCGATCGAGGTGACGATCGAATGCAAGGAAATCCTCGACCGCACCACGTTCGATGGCACCCTCGAGCATGCCGGCGCCGAATACGACATCTATCCGCGCATCCGCTATCACTACAAAGCGCTCGCCCAAAACAAGCAGTCGACGCCGGTCTCAGTCACCTTCACTGTGAAGATCGGCGGCGACGAGCCCGAGGTCTACACCACCACCGCCACGGTGCGATCGGTGAACGATTGTCCGTTTGCTCGGGTAAATCCCGATGGCGGCATCACCGACATGTCATACATGTTCGCCGCGTACGTCAACGAACAACATCCGTTCATCGACAAGGTCTTGCGCGAGGCGTTGGACGACGGGGTCGTCAGCTCATTCTCGGGCTATCAATCCGGCAAGACCGAGGACGTCTACCGGCAGGTTTACGCCTTGTGGAATGCCCTTTCTGAGCGCGACGTGCGCTACAGCAGCATTACCAAAAGCGTCGCCACGAACGAGACCGTCTACAGTCAGCACGTCCGACTGCTCGACGAATCGATCAACAACGGCCAGGCCAATTGCGTGGATGGCGCCGTGCTGTTCGCATCGCTATTGCGCAAAATCGACATTGAGCCGATCCTGGTCTCGCTCCCCCATCATTGCTATGTGGCGTTCTATCTCGACAAAGAGCACACCCAACTGGTGGGCTTGGAGACGACGCTATTGGGCGCTGAGATGGACGAGAATGCCGACTGCGAATTGCCGGGCGTGACGGACGTCGTCGACGACGAGTGGCAAGCCACGAACTCGTGGCGGACATTCTGCACGGCAATCGAGTCCGCAACGACCGATCTGGCCGCGAATGCCGACAAGTTCGACAAGGACGATCCCGATTATCAGTTGGTGCGAATCAAAGAAGCCCGCTCCGACGGGGTCCTGCCGATCGCCTTCGACGCCGCAAGTTCGTTCCAGCAACGGACAACGCAAGACGATTAGCTAGACGCACAAAGCGGATGGGGAGGGATTCGAACCCCCGGGGCACTTGCGCACCCAGCAGTTTTCAAGACTGCCGCATTCGACCACTCTGCCACCCATCCGAATCTCTACAATTCCCCGAGGTTATTGCATTTTCTGACTTCCGATCCGCCTGCCAGTCACCGTGTTGTACACCCCTTTCGTACACCCGATAACGAGCTGCGACCCGTCGAAATACCAAAATCTCCTGGCTCCAAGTCTACGTCTCGTGGCAAGTCTCGCAAGGACTTACCCCCATTCAAGCATGCCCAGGGGGCACTGGGCAAAAAGGTCAACGGTCAGACTGACTACTTGGGGCGGATTGATGATGCCCCCGACGGACGGCGCGCGGTCAAGCAGGAAGATACTGAATCAAGAGCGGATCATCGCCGACCGGCTCCCTAGGCCGATGAAGTGCGGCTGTTTGTCCGACTTGGCGCGCAAAAAAAGGCCATCCTACGTGGATGGCCTAATGAACCTGATCGCCATGCGCGTTATTTCTTCAATCGCGCTCCTCGCCACTTGCAAATGCCCAGCCCAACGGTCGCCAACACGGACCACATGACCACACTGGCGGGTTCCGGTACTACCGATCCCCCGGGCTCAAAATCGTAGGTCACGCTGTTGTCTCCCGTGGCGATCGTAAGCGCATCGACGTAGGTGTTGTAATTGTCCCCTGGACTCGAATATCCCGATGCAAGGCGAATTCCGCCCAGTTGGTTGTCGACATCATTGACGATGATTGCATTCGGAAACTCGTGCAAATACTCCTGAAAAGTAATTGCGTACTCACCGGGACCGTTGGCATGCGAGAGATCGATATTGGAACCAGGCGCGCCGTTGTCCGAATACCACATGCCACTCAGCGTGTTCCAGGTTTGCCACGTGTCGAGTGCAATCGGCCCTTGGTGAGTAAAGGGATTGCCATTGCCAGCGGTGGAACTCGAATAAACTGGCTCGAAGTCGATCCGATCATTGTAGCCCGCTCCAAGATCGCCATTGGTATTGACGTAGAGCGTCAGCCACGGCAATTGGTCGCCGCCGATTGAAGTCGCGTATGTGCTGTAGCTTAGATCGGTGATCGCAGAAAGGCTCGTGCCTGCCCAACTGGAGTTGCGCAGTTGGACGCTTTGGTCCCCGTCCCCGGAGGCCGTCTGAAAATTGAAG
This sequence comes from Pirellulales bacterium, assembly GCA_036499395.1. Taxonomy (NCBI): domain Bacteria; kingdom Pseudomonadati; phylum Planctomycetota; class Planctomycetia; order Pirellulales; species Pirellulales bacterium. Next base: position 208,620 of record DASYDW010000095.1, on the reverse strand, counting down.
CTGCCTACGCCGGCGGGCGGGGTGGCGGGGCCGGTTACGAACGTACCCGTTCCTGCCCCGAGACCAGGATTGCCCTGATTATCTGTTGCCGTAAACTGCCAGCCATTGGCGTTCATATTCCCCTGATTGATAACGACATCTCCGCATACCAAACGAACCGGTCCCGCGAGCGTTACGAGACAGATCATCACCGTCGATAGCGGGGAGGCACCGGGGCAGGATCGCTTCATTGTCAATTTCTCCAGACATCGATAAATGCAGTTGTTGCCCCCATATTGCTTTTCGATTCTAGAAGCAAATTCCTGACAAAATAAAATAAACAATGGGCGTCGATTCGATTTCGGAAATGCCACTCCGACAGAGATCGCGACAAATTCATCGAGTCGATACTCGGGAACTGCAGGTCGAATAGCCATCCGTTGGACGAGACCCTGCATTTTTCCCAGCTGAAGTCGACCGAAATCTGCGCCGGCCGTGGCCTGCCGGCCGATAACAGGAATCGGCCTTCGAAAATCGTACGTGGCGAGCCGATCGCCGCGGATTGCTGGCCCGTTGCGCCCCTCGGAACGGGGTCGCCCCCCGGCCAATGGCGATTGACGCAACCTGCCTGCCGGGCTACAAACGGGGTTCTCGCCATCGCGGCGGGAAGCGGTTCTAAGGTCGAGAATGTCCCCGGCTAGGAGTCCTCACAGGTGGGTGGAATCAGCGAACGCCATAAGGAAATCAAGCGGCGCCGTCATCGTCGCAAGAAGCTGGGGCTTTTGGCCAAGAAATTGAAGACCGCCAAGGTCTCGGAACGGCCGGTCATTACCGACAAGCTCCGCAAGCTGACGCCGGGAGCCGACGTCATCATCTCCAATTGGCAACTCACCAAGGCCGATCGCTAGGTTAGCGACGCCAGCACGCGCCGTATGCCGCTGAACGGTCGGCGGCCGTGCATCGTGACGAAATTATCCACCAGCGCCACGTCCCCGGTCTGCCAGGGGATATCGAACGTCAGGCCTTCCGCTAATTCGGCCACGGTCGCAACAGCTTGCGCGTCCAGCGGCGTACCATCGCCGTGTACGATCGCTTTCGCCGGATCGTTGCGCGTATCCTTCCAGCCGTGATAAGCGGCAATCAGTTGGTTGAAGAAGGATCGCCGTCCCGCGCCAAGATCACGCACGGCCGGCAGTCTTGGTGTGGTCGCCCGCAGACAGCCATCGTCCAGCCATTGCCACTCGTAACCGAGGGTTTTGAGACGCTGCTCGGCTTGTTCACGGCTATCGGCCCGAAGCGTGCTTTGCCAGCTGCGCCCCATGCCTGACGTCACGTCGGCGGCCGGCGGCATCACGTTCGTATATCGCAGCCCCCGCTCCGCACAAGCCTGCGCGAACTGCGGGCAGCGTTCGACAAGCTGTTGCCACAGAATATCCGACCGGCACAGCGGTGTAGCCCCGCCCGACGCGGCCGCCTGTTCGCAAAAGAAAAACAGCCGGCTGGGAAAAATCGGTGTCTGCGCCATCTCGTGATGCAGAAAGATCGTCACCGAGGCCGGCGCTTCATTGGCCGTAAACACACGCGGCGTACGGTTCACGCGCACCGCATTCGACAGCGATTGATCGTAGGGAAAGTTCTCCAAACCAAAGGCCGCTACAAATCCGTCAAAATCAACGGGCGTGGCGAGGGGAAAGCCACGGAACAGAATCGCCCCACAGATTCCCGCCTGGGCCAGCAGGTCATCCCGCTGCGTGGCCAGCCACGCCGTGACCTGCGGCAGAGTCGCTGACGCGGTCCGGCACTCGAGCGCCAGCGGAAATGGTTGCCAGTCGTACATCTGCTGCTCGGGCAGCGCGACCTGTGAAACGCTCAATGTCTCATGAATCATGAACGTTAACCCTCGCGCGATATTTCGTGGATCGACTGGTGCCCCATAGCAATCATTCGGGAAGTGGCCGATCCTTGGTCTCGGGCAGGAACCACACAAACACCAGCCCCAACGAAAACAGCAAGCTCAAAAAACATACGGCCGAGCGCAGATCGAGCCCCGGCAGTGCCTTGATCCGGCCGGAAAGAAACAACAACGGCGCCGCCAGCAAACGTCCGCCATTAAAGCAGACCCCGGCGCCCGTCGCGCGCAGATGCCCGGGAAACAACTCAGGAAAGTAAATCGCATAGCCGGCATGAATCCCCAGCGTCAGAAAGCCGAATAGCGGCAGCACCGTCAGCATCTGTCCATACGTTTGCGGCCAATAGCACGTCACCGGCACGATCGCTTGCGCCGCCAGCAACATGATGGCGAAAGCCGGGCGTCGGCCAAACCGCTGAGCGAGCGGCGCGAAGCATAACAGACCCAATCCACCGCCGGCCGTCTGCACGATTCCGTAGGCGAAGCGCGCTTTCGTCGTCGCTTCCGCGGCAGGAACACCATTCCGCAACAGCAGTTCTTGCGTCAGGTCCTGTCCGGCCACGGTCACGCCCCAAAAAGTTCCCAGCCCCACTGCTGCCAACAACACACCTAAAATTGCCCGCCGTGCCCAGCGCCCGATTCCGAACAGCTCGCGAAAGCTGCCGAGCGGCCGATCCTCGCGTCCCGCCTGTCGCCAGCTTTCCGGTTCTTCGATGCTGCTGCGCACCCACAGCACCAACAGCGCCGGCGCAATGCCAACCAGGTACGCATAGCGCCACTGGGCGTTCACGACCAATCCGGCGATCGCGGCCAGCCAGGTGCCTAAGATGCTCGTCGAATGAAAGATCCCCGCGGCATGCGCCCGGGCGTGCGTCGGAAACACCTCGGCCACCAGCGCCGCGGCCACGGCCCATTCACCTCCGACCCCCAGCGCCACCAAGAACCGCAGCGCCCCGACCTGCCAGATCTCGGTGACAAAGTACGTCAAACCGGAAAACAACGAGTAGCAGAGAATCGTCAGCGCCATCGTCGGCTTACGACCGATCCGATCCGCCAACGAGCCAAAGGCCACGCCCCCTAACGTCCCGCCGAGCAAAAAGACGGCCAGCAGCATGTCGCCCGATTGTTTCACCGCGGCCCCGCGTGAGGCGTCGTCCGCGGATGCGCTCGCGTCGATCAGTTCGCCGAGCATGCTGCCACGTGTGATATTGAAAAGCTGTCCTTCGAACGTATCGAAGACCCAGCCGGCCGATGCAATCACGAGCACCAGCCATTGATAGCGGGTCAGGTCCGCGTACCAGCGCCGTGAGTTTGTCGGAGACGGTTGCGACACGCGTCAGTCCCGGGAAAAGTGGACAGGCAGCCCCGTGGTCACCGATTCCGCGGCCGCCAGGCACATCGCGACTGACCAACGTCCGTCCTCGCCCGAGCAGGCCACGGCCGTCCCCTCGCGCACCGCGCGCACGAACGCGGCCGCCTGGTCGACCAGCTCGTAGACTTCGCCACTGGGCTTGGCGATCGGTACGTCGACGGCTTGATCCTCGTCCAACTTTTGCAGGCTGAAGGTCGGCTCGAACGTGCGATCCATCGCCCCGCTCCACCGCGCGAGAAGTGCGCCGCGCGTGCCGGTGAGCTTCACCGTTTGATGATGCTCCCAGCCGGCCAAGGATTGAGAAATCGTGGCATATCCACCACGGGGAAACTTCAAAATGGCCGAGAAGTTGTCATGCAACTCGGGATCGTCTGGTTGCTTGCCGTTGGCGGCGGCGTAAACCGAAACAGGTTCGCCGAGCCGTGACAAATACCATCGTGCCAGATCGAAGAAATGAATCGGCTCTTCGAGGATCCAGTTTCCGACCCGATTGATATCGTAGCGCCAGCCGTCCGAGCCAAGCCGATAGGGCTTTCGCCACAATTCGACTAGCGCGTACCGTGGTTCGCCGATTTCATCGGCGTCGATCCTGCGTTTCACTTCGCCCCACAGTGACGACATCCGCAATTCGTGACCGATGGCTAATCGAACGCCGCGAGATTTGCCAAGCTCAACCAGCGCCGCGGCGTCCGCCACTGACAGCGTCATCGGCTTTTCCAACAGCAGGTGTCGGCCCGATTCGAGCACCGCCTGCGCCACCTCGAAGTGCAAATGAGATGGAAGCACCACGGCGACGGCGTCGAGATCGTTTCGCGCAAGTAGTTCGCGATAATCGGCATGAACGTTGGCCGACGGGTAGTCTGCCGCGGCCCGGCGGCGACTTTCCTCGCCGCGGCTGCAGATGGCCACCAGCCGCGCGTCGGCAACGCTCGTAATCGCTCGCGCGTGGTGACTTCCCCAGGCGCCGTAGCCGATAAGTCCGAATCGCAACGTCGTCATGCTGGCTCACATTATCGGTCGAGGGCTATTCCCGCTCGACGATCATAGCCACGGCGTTGCCGCCCCCCAAACATAGAGACGCCAACCCGCGTTTCAGCCCCCGATCCGCCAAGGCGTACAAGAGCGTCACAAGCACGCGGGCACCGCTGGCGCCGATCGGGTGCCCCAGCGCGATGGCGCCACCGTTGACGTTGGTCTTGGCCGGCCCCAGATCGAGCGGCCGCATGCAGGCCAGGCATTGCGCGGCGAACGCTTCGTTCAGCTCGACAAGATCGATATCGGCCAGCGTCATCTTCGCCTTTTCCAGCACCTTTTCGACGGCCGTGACTGGCGCGATAAAAATATCCTTCGGTGCAACGCCGCTGGTCGCCGCGGCCACGATCCGCGCCTTGATGGGCGAGCGAACCTGTCGCGCGACCTCGGCACTCGCCACGACCAGCGCTGCAGCGCCATCGCTAATCTGCGAGGCATTGCCGGCAGTGACCGTGCCGTCCGCGCCGAACGACGGACGCAAGCGCGACAGGACATCCAGCGACGTGTCACCGCGCGGCCCCTCGTCCTGATCGATGCGAACGTCTCCTTTGCGTCCGGCAATTACGACGGGCGTGATTTCCTCGGCAAACTTGCCGGCCGCGGCAGCCTCGACCGCGCGGCGGTGACTGTCGACGGCAAATTGATCCTGATCGTGCCGGCTCACGCCGCGGCTGGCGGCGATATAGTCGGCCTCGACTCCCATCGCCACATTCTCGAATGCACACCACAATCCGTCGTGCTGCATCGAATCGAGAACTTGCTGCGATCCAAATTTCCAACCCTCGCGGACGCCGGTCATCAGGAACGGCGCGCGAGTCATGCTCTCCATGCCGCCGGCCACGATGCATTGTGCATCGCCGGCGCGAATTGCTTGCGCGGCCAATGCCACGGCTTTCAGCCCCGAGCCACACACTTTATTGATCGTCAACGCGCCCACCGTGTTTGGTAAGCCCGCGCCGAGTGCCGCCTGGCGGGCGGGAGCCTGTCCCAGACCGGCCGGCAGAACGCACCCCATGATGACTTCCTCGATACGGTCGGCCGGCAGGCCCGAACGGCGCACAGCCTCGGCCACGGCGATCGCCCCAAGTTTTGGTGCCGGCACGCTGGCCAGACTTCCCAACAGTTTTCCGACCGGCGTGCGACAACCGGCCAACAGATATGCGTCACTCATGGCGTGCAATTCCAGGGAAAGTAAGGACCAGAATATTTTTGTGCGAACCAGTAATTATATCGATCGCAACCGGCCAAGTCGCTGCCCGGAAACGGGCCGTTCACGCCCCATACCGCAACGACTAGCCAGACCCGTTCACGGTAGTCCTGGAATTCTCGCCCACGACCGGCGATGATGAATAGATGCCGATCGATCAAACGAGCGAGGCTCGACCGGCGTGGAACTGATCGACCGGCCGAGATCCGGACGACAAGCACTTCTCACTTCGCCACCAGCGTGTCGGACATGGAACAGGGCAACCCCGTTGAGGCCAGCGTGCTCGTGGTCTGTCCGACCTGCGGGACGCAAATGCATCCGCGCCGGGAACTAATCGGCAAAAGGGTCCGCTGCCCCGAGTGTGGCGCAGCGGTGCCCGTCGTCGAACAAACGCCCCAGCAAGCTCGCGCTACTACGCATCCGCCGGGCGAGAACGAGTATCGCTTGAGCGGAGACGATCAACCGGTCGAGCAGCCCCAGCTCGTAAAAGTGAAATGCGGTACCTGCCACGCGCTTTTGTATCCGCGTGCCGAATTGATCGGCAAGCACGTACGCTGCCCGGATTGCTTTAAGCCTGTGCTGGTCGTCGCGCCGGTCGAAGCGCCGCCGCCGAAAAAGCTCGCGCCGGCGGGCGAATACAACTTGGACGCGCCGCCGCCGGAGAATCCCCTGGCCGCGCTCGTGCCGACGACGCCACGCGCTGAGCCTATTCTAGAGCCCGAGCCATTGCCACCGCCGGCCCCATCATTGTGGTACTGGACCGGCATTTTTTCGTTTCCCTGGTATCCAGAAACCGTCAGTCGCTGGATGACGCTGACACTGTTCGCGGTGTTTGCCAACGGTGTGGCCGCTTACGGGGTTGGCGTGATTGCCGAAATGGCCGCCGGCGGCAACGCGCTGGGCAACATAGGCGCGGCGATAAAGGTCGCCTTTACCATCGCGCTGGCCGCTATCTCTTGGTTATTGATGCTCGCCTACGGATCCGGCTGCGTCGTGGCCATCATTCGCGATACGGCGTCCGGCAACGATGACGTTGCCGATTGGCACGATACCGAATTTCCCGAAGCCATGGCCCGGGCGCTGGACGTCCTCTTTCCCATGGCGGGGGCCGGGGCTCTCGGCTTCGGTGCTTACCTGGTATTGCTGCCGCTGGTCGGCGGCCCCTGGGCAAGTGTCGCCGGCGGCCTCGTCGGACTTTTCCTCTACCCGATCATGCTCGTTTCAGCCTTGGAGAACGGCGCATTTTGGGTCGTGGTCAGCGGCTCGACGTTGCGGCTGATCTTCGGATTCTTCTCAGGCTGGTTGCTGGTAAATTTGGAAATGGCGGTCGTCACCGGCGCGTGGCTGCAATTCACGCGCATCGGATCGCATTACTTGCCGATCATCACTGCGATTCTGGGTGCGCCGCTGTACGCCGCCGTACTGATGATCGACGCGCGCTTGCTGGGCCGGTTTCTCTATCGCGCCAACGAAATCGTCAGCGAGCGGGCCGCTCAGAGCGATGAGGAAGATGACGACGGCGACGAGGATTGACGGACCGCTTTCCGCCCCCTCGTCGCCGAAGTTGCATCTACGTGGCTGATGTCCGAAGACGGCGCAGCCATTGCCACGCGCGGGGCTACGCCGCCATCTCGGCTTCTGGCTGCCTGGCGCCGCTCAATTCGGTGACGCTCAGTTCGGCGATTGATTCCAGAATCACGTCCGGACGATACGCGTAGTGCATCAGGTCCTCGCGGTTGGTCCCGCCCGACAGGACCAGCACCGTGCGATAGCCCAGTTGCACGCCGCCCAGGATGTCGGTCTCCATCGTATCGCCGATGATCGTCGTCTCCTCGGACCGCAGCCCCAGCTCTTTGCGCGCGGCGCGCATCATGACGGGGCTGGGCTTGCCGACACTGAACGCCTTGACGCCCGTCGCGGATTCGAGCATCGCCACGATCGCCCCGCAACCAGGACGCAAGCCATGCTGCGTCGGGCAGTTGGGATCGAGATTCGTCGCCACGAGTTTTGCCCCGGCAACGATCATCTGTACCGCCGCCTCGACCGTTTCCATCGTCATCGTGCGCCCTTCGCCCACGACGACGTAATCCGGATCATGATCGACGATCGAATAGCCGTTCGCGTGCAGGGCATTCAGCAATCCTCCTTCGCCGATGACATAAGCCGTGCCCCCCGGCTTTTGCTGCGCCAGGAAGCGAGCCGTTGCCATGGCGCACGTGAAAATGTGCTTTTCGTCCGCCTCGACCCCCATGCGGCGCAGCTTCGTCGCGACATCGCGTCGAGTGCGTTGGCTGTTATTGGTGAGAAAGAAAAAAGGCACCTGTTGTGCGATCAATTGATTCACAAATTGATCGGCGCCGCGAATCAATTCGCGGCCGCGGTAGATGACACCGTCCATATCGATCAAGAAACCGTGCGGCATATCCCTAACCTCCTTTTTATAGTGACCGTGAGGCGCCGTTGAGCACCCCGGCGGCTGTCTGTTGAGTGAAGCAGAACGCGTAGCATGCCATACGAATGTTTGGCTCATGTCAGCGGTACGTGAGAAGCTGCTTATTCCCACGTCTTAAAATTTTTTGCTATAGGGACAACAACGGCCGCCAAGCAACGCCCTGAATGCGTGCTTGTCGGCCGCCAAAAGTTCTGACATGTGGGGGATGCAAATGGCGCGCCATCTCGGCTGCAGCGACGATCGTCGCTCGCTGATTGCGCCGTATCTCACGTGGTGCCATGACTTGTGCGACGCTAGCGCGGGCGCAAGAGAAATCGACGAGAAATCACACTTTTCTCGGCGCGTGCGCGTGAATTGGGCAATCGCATTTCGTTCGTACGCGAGCGATCGACAAGAACCCGCGTCGACAAGCGCGCGATGGCGCAAACTCTGGAAGCGGCGCAAATCGCGGCTCGGTCGACGTCGCATCGACATTGCGCCAGTCAAGGAAAATCTCGCGCGTTATGCGACTCGCGTGCGAGCCGTCACAAATCGCGCGCCTGCGGTGCGGCCGTGCGAGGCGGAACCGGCTCCTTGCGCGGTTGCGCCCCGGCTGCAGGCACCGTCTTTGGGGGCACTTTCGCTGCAGGTAGTGTGGCTGAGGGCGCAGTCGTGAGTGGCGATGTCGCGCGCCGCGCCGCATTGCCCGTGGGCGCCGGTAATTGGCTGAAAGGAGCGATCCGCTCTTTCGGCGGCGCGATAGCCGGTTTCTTCGCTACGGCGACTGGTTCCGCAGGGGCAGGAGCTTGATTGGCCGGCGCAAGCTTCTGCAAAAAGCCGTCCAGGTGCGCGTCATCGCCACCAGCTAACTCCTTGGCGCGCAGAAAGAATGGGCCGGCCCGCTCGGCCTGCCCATCGCAGTAGAGCATTAACCCCAACAAGAACAGCAGATCGGAACTGGGGCCTTTGAGCGCCTGTTGCGCGAGCGCTTCCAGATGCGCGGCTTTGGCCAGTGCGTTCGCGCCATACAGCTGATCCAAGCGAAAGCCCGAGTTAATCCAATTCGGCGCGAGCGCAATGCCACGTTTGAGGTTTTTAGCGGCGTTCTCATACCGGCCCATTGCGGTCAGCGCGAATCCTTGCCTTAGGAATCCGTCCCCCATGTCCGGTGCGGCTTGCTGCGCCAGCTTGTAGCGAGAGTACGCATCCGAATACGCCTGCTTGGCAAAATGACGGTCTCCCAACACGATGAAACGTTGGGACCGGGCACGCGCCTCGGCATTCGTCGCGCGCGCCTTGCCGAGTCTTGGTTGCGGCGCCGCTTCGGTGGCCGCGAGATCGCCAAACCCGGCGTTCAGCGCCTGCACAACCGCGCCCGGTGCTGCGCGCCCGGCCGGCTGTCCGCCCGCACCACCGTCGAGCCCGGCGGCCTGCACGCCGATGGGAGCAAAGGGGGGCGTCGGCGGAGGAACCGCACGATACACCACGGGCCGATAATACATCTCCATGAACGGGCCATAAGGATAGAGATTCGGCGCGACGAGATTGGGTGGGAAGTACGGATAAGCCACCGTGTACCCGCCCCAAAGATTTCCCACGCTGAACGTGCGAATGCCTCCGGCGACCGGTGTCAGCGGCACATAACGTGGAGAGAAGGGATCGTGGATCGCAGCCTGACTGAAGCCAGGCGACACTTCGTCGGCGATCGACAACTCGCAAAAAAATGCGACGACTGCCGCGCACCATAAAAACGGGCCGAGGCGTGACATGGCCAACAATCCCTTCCGCAGTTGGTCACGAGCGAGCGCATACCGCCATGACTGCATCCGGTGCGTTCGTCGAGGCGAGCGACCGCTCTCATTTCGCGCCGCGGTCGCCGGTCGTGCGGCAGGCTTCAGCCCAAGCTCAGCTCCGCATCATCCTCACCGAATTATCCGCCTTGATCGAAGTTTCGACAAGCAAAGGGAACTTGTTTTCCGGCCACACGCCGCAAAGTTGCTCGCCGGTTTTGGATTGCCGGCGGGCGCGAGTCTTGCACGTTTTTCAGGATTCGACGCGATTTCGTCGCTAACTCCTACTGCATGCGGGCCTGGCCGAGCAATTTGCGCAAAGCCGTCATTGCCACTTCGGCCACCTGACGCGGCGGAATCTGCCAGATCTGCGGATTCATGAGTTCGACCGAAACCACACCGCGGTAACCGATCGCGGCAAGCCGATCGACGATCGGCTGCAAGTTGAAATCTCCATCACCGGGCAGAATGCGGTCGGCATCGGTAGCCAGCTCGCGCGCCACACCCGAGACATCGCTCAGTTGAACGTGAAACAGGTTCTCGGCCGCCAGGTAGAGCAGATCCTCTTCCTTGCTGGGGCCCATGTAGTATTGAAATACGTCGAAGCACAGCCCCAGGTGGGGCGATCCTACCTCGGCGACGAATGCGGACGCCGTCTGCAGGTTGTTCATCAAGGTCGCCTGCGCCTGAAACTCAAGCGCCAGCCGTACACCCTCGCGCCCCGCGATTTCGGCCCCCTGGCCCAGAGAGAATTGCACCCGCTCCAGATCCTGCTGGGTGAGCGCCCCCAAGATATCCGCAGCCACGACCAGGGTCCCGACCCCCAGTTGCTTTAAGAGCGCCAGCCGGCGGGCGAAATGATCCCAGTGCGCGCGGCGAGCTTCCCCTTGGCTCGTCAGCAAGCCCCCTTGGTAGGCAGCGACGGGGGCTGTCAGCGCATGATCGGCCAGTAGCTGCCGGGTGTCATCGATCGAATGCGCGTCGAGATACGTTTCCAGCTTGCCAAGCCACAGTTCGCAGCAATCGCAAGCGGCGGCGGCATACTCTTCGATATCGAGATCGAAGGCCGATTTCAGCGTCGAGACCTGGCTGAGGGCGGGTTTCATGGCCGCACATCGTACCACGAAACCAGGCCCGCGACTTCCCGCTTCGAAGCGCTCGCCGACGCGTCTTGCCGGACACTTTCGGTCGTCGGACTAGCGCAACGAAACGGTCCGCGAGCGACCTTCGTCGATCTCGATCTTGTGCTCGCGAGCCAGCCAACCGATCGCCTGCAACACGACGTCGCGCGGGGCATCGACTTCCTTGATCAGCCGGGCAATCGTTTGCGGACCGTTCTCGGAAAGGGTTTGCCAGATTGCGCCCGCGGTGTGGCCGATCTGGGTGATGGCACAGACTTCGGAAACGCTTGCCATTGCAACAGCTCCTCGTGAGTTGAACGATGCCGTTCTCTCTCCCGCGCCGCGCCCAACATGCCGCGAAATCGTGCGGCAAATATTGCCGGCTGCGGTGTCTGGAAATTATAGCGGACCAATAAGAAAACGCTCAATGAGGCCGGCCAAGCGCGGTTGCACTCGCTGGCGCAAATAAATGGTTCGGCAGGAACCGAATGCATCGTTTGGAGGGGGCTCTGTCGCCCTGAGTGGGCCGACAGCGCCAGGCCAGAACGGCACCGGCGCAAAAAAAGGGGCCCGGTTGGCCTGCGGGGTGGCCAACCGGGCCCTTTAACCGTGAAAAAATGACTTTCGCCCGTTGCGGGCTTACATCGCGGTGTGTCGCGACGAATTTCTAAGATTCACGGTCCAACAATCTGTTGTCGCCGGAAATCGGCCCTGAGGCTGCGGGAAGCCTCAGGGCTGATTGGGTCTCCGACGGGATATCTCCTAAAGCAGTTGGCGTGCCAATTCGCTTTCGATTTGTCTCTTGCTGTGGTCCGATTGCCCGATCTCGCGTTTTCACCGGGAGTTGCCGCTTGCTGTGCCAGCTTTCGTGTCCCGAGTCCGGCGATTCATTGTTGTAAGACTTACAAGAATTGCATTCAATCCGACGCACTGTGGGCATGGCCCGGCAAGCATCGGCCTGCGATGGATGCCGGGAAGGAGGGCCCCCGAGAAGAGCATCGCTAGCGGAGCAAGCTGACCGTGATCGCGCGGAAGATTTCTTCGATCTCGGCGAACTCCCGATCCTCGGCTTGGCAGAAGATCACATACGCGGCCTCGGGCGTGCGGTAGCTGCGGACCTGGGCCGTATTGGTCAGATCGAGACAGTAGAAGTTCATGTCGTAGCCGAAGAGTTCCGTGCCGGCCACGGTTTCCTGGACTTCCTCCGCGTCCAAGTCGTCATATTGCTGGCGCATCGCCTTCAGGGCGGTCGCGGCCAGCTTTTCGGGCGAGGTTCCCGGAGGATCGATCATCACGGACCAGAATGATCCCCCCGGCGAAAATACCGTGATGACCTGATTCCCCTCCAGGGCTTCACTTTCGTCCAGCGTCCAGTTCTCGGGGTAAAGGAACCGGATACCCAGTTTGTTGAATATGGCTGCCATAAGGGGATCAGTATTACGATTTTGTCGGAGGTCTGCGAGCGGGGGATGGCGGAAATCTGTACCCCGGCCAAACTCGACGAATTGCTGCAGTGACAGCAGGTTCGCTCTCAATGCATTCATCCGGCGGAGTTGAATCCGGCGTGCATTGTCCCCAGGCAGCGGTTTTGCTACGATCCCGCCCCTGCGAAGTGGTTTCCAGTTCTGGAAACGCGGCGAATTAGACGCAGTTCTGGCGGAGCCGCGCTGACCATGACATGCCCATCCGTGGCAATTCGCGATGTCGACCGGTCGCTCATGCGCCCCGGTCGCGCTGCGCGATCATGGACTGCAACGCAGGCCATCATCATCCTCGCGATTGGCCTAACCACCACCGGCTGTCGTATCCCCGGATACGGCGGGCCGAAATCGCGGACCGTGCAAACCTCGCGTCAGCTTTCGCAACAAGGCGCAAGCGCGCTCTACCGGCAGGACTGGACCACGGCCGAGTCGCTATTCGCCCGCGCCGTCCAAGCATGTCCGGCCGATGTCGACGCGCGCCGCCATTATGCCGAAGCGCTGTGGCATCGCGGCGCACGGGAAGAGGCCATCACGCAACTGGCCGAGGCCGTCAAGGTTTCGCCCGAAGATCCCCGCCTGCTCGATCGGCTCGCCGAATTCCGACTGTTGGCGGGCCAATTGGAAGAGGCGCGTCACGACGCCGAGGTCGCCATCGATCTCGATCCCAAATCTGCTGATGCATGGATGGTACGCGGCCGCATCATGCATCGCCTGGGTGATAATCGCCAGGCGCTAGCCGATCTGCATCGCGCGCTCAGCTACGATCCACGCAATTCACAGATTCTGCACGAGCTGGCCAAGACCTACCTGGCGGCCGGTCAACCCGATCGGGCGTTGGCGAACTTGCACAGCTTGCTCGATCAACACGCTCCGGGCGACGAGCCGGCGCAATTGCTGTTTGAGACCGGCCAGGCATACGCCGGCATGAAGCGCTACGACCAGGCAGTCGAAAGCTTTCAGCACGCGCATGCGCGCGATCAAGCGAACCCCGAAATTCTCTACAACCTCAGCGAAGCCGAAATGGCACGTGGCAACACGGCCGAAGCGCGCGTGGCACTCGAACAAGCCGTGTCCCGCGACCCCGGCAATCCGCGTTATCAAGAACTGCTGGCCCGCCTGCCGGGACGCGGGGGACCGCCGGCGCGATAGGCCCTCGCCCACGGGAGAATCCCTCACGAGGATGATCGCCTCCGGCATAATCGTTACGTCCGGTTTCGCGGATCCGGCGCCGCTGGCACGATTTTGACGATACCTTGCGCCCGACGTATGTTTCTGCGGGCCGCCTGCCGCCCCAACACACAAGACGCGCCTGCGCAGGCGCGGACAGAATCAAGGGCGGGATCAATTCACGAGGAGTATGGAATGGGCATGCCCGAAGCATTGACCGCGGGTCCCGATACGTTTATCGATCGCCGCAGTTCAAACTCCTTCGATGGGCCGCCCGGGCGGGAACGCCGGCAGTTCGCCGACAGCCATGACGAGCTCACCCCCGATGGCCGGGAATTGGCGCGTGCGATCGACGCCTACAAGCTGATGCACCGTCGGCGCTTCATCACGCACGATGAAATGCTGGCCGTGGTCAAGTCGCTGGGCTATCACCGTTAGTCGATAGCCGGAGCCAGGCGATGTTTCCGCGCCGACCGCATCGCGGCGGCGCCCGTGGCAAAAGATACGAATCGCGAAGCAGATTCGTCAGCCTTCATCCGCGCCGGTGCGCCCCGTGGCAACGTCAAATTCGTACAGGGCCGGCACCAGCATCGCCGCCGTCGCAAAGCCGTAGGCCGCGGCCACGACCAGCAGCACCGCCAGCGTGTAATTCAACAGAAAGCTGGTCAGCGCGTAGAACGTCAGGAACGGGCAAGCGAACGCCGCGATCCAAATCGCACTCGACGCATTGCGCCACCCTAGGGCAACCAGCAAGCCGATGCCCCCGCCGACCATGAAGGCTAGAAACGGCTGCAGTTGCAGTTGGAACGAGCCACTGAACGCGACCATGATCCGCATGCAGGTCGCGATGCCGATGAACAGGAAGAATACCGTACCGACGCTAACCGCGATCGCGGCACGACTGTTCGCGTAGTTCATGCCGCAATGCACGCCCAGCATGGTTACGAAGCCGACCATCACCAGCCAGCCGCTGAGCAAATAAACCAGGTTCTCGAGACTGATCTGCTCGGCCCACCATAAATAGCTGCAAAGCGTCATCGGCAGCAGCAACATTTCTTTGGTGTTGTACAGGGCGCCGGCTAACTTGCCGAAGATGAATTCGCGCGGCGTCAGGTCCGTGACCAGCAGCAAATCCAGCGCTCGCGCATCGCGCTCGGCCGTCAGCGACGTCACTGCCTGCACGTTAATCAGCGCCAGGCTAAGCACCAGCAACGGCACGATCGGTAGCGCAATCGCGGCCATCGACGGCGTACGCTGCTGGGCAATCGTCAGGTACAACCCGCTCGCCGACGCGGCGAAGATCACCAGGTAGGCTAAACGCACCAGCAACATCCTTCGGCCGTAGGCCCAGGTGCAGACTTCGCGCCATAGAACGGGATTGTCCCATACACGTCGCGTGCGACCGTGACGGCGTGCTGGCTTGGCGGTGGCGCCAGTCGCGTCCGACGCTGCCGTAGAATTTGCCGTGGCCAGGCGCCAATGATGTTCGCCGCCGGCCGACCGTACGGCGTGACCTTCGTCTTCGAGCACGGGCGGACGCGCTTCGCGCGACGGATTCCATACCCGCACCAGACCGATGGCCAGACCGTTGAGCACGACGGTCAGTGCGCCCGCGATGATTAAAAACAGATCCGCCGGAGCGATCTGCCCCAGCAAACCTGCCGGCCCCTCGCCGCGATCGATAAACGACTGTGTCGCCGACAGTGTGGCGCGCAATGGACTGATCGCCGCCGCCCAGGTGCCCGCGGGTGCGCCCGCCAGCTCCGTTCCGAGGGCACCGGCCGCCAAAGCCTCGCCGAGCGCCAGCCAGAGGACGACCGCCAACAAAGTGGTCGCCAAGGCTTGAAAGGTCTTTTCACGCCAAAAGGCGAGCAAAGTCCCCAGGCTGCCTGCCGCGATGGCACTGGCAAATGCGACCGCCACGACACGACCGATCTGCGCGAACGATACGCCACCGAGCAACGCCAACAGCATGAAGAACGGCAGCGCCGCCAGTATCAGCGACGCGATCGATAGCAGGCTGGAAAACAGCTTTCCCAGCACGAGCTCGACGTTCGATAGCCGCGTCAAAAGCAACAGATCGAGCGTGCGCCGATCTTTTTCGACGGCCACGGCGCCGGCCGAGGAGAGGGCCGCGAAAAACAGGGCCACCGCCAATTGCAGCGGAGCAAGAATCTGAAACGACATGACGCCGAAACGAGCCAGCTCACCGGTGTCCGAAATGTTCTGCGTGCCGGTCAGCACCTGCCAGGCCGTGCTCAAGAGGACCAGCAGCCCACCGACGTAGGCCGCGCGCCAGGCATAAAGTCTCGGCCGGCGAGGCGCGCTTATCACCTCGCGGCTGAAGACAGGTCCGGCAAACAACGGTCTCTCCGAGTACGCGGGTCAATGGGGGCGAGGCGACTTCGAAAGCGGAACGACCGTTCCAGGCAGCGAGGCCTATTATAGTCACACGACGAGCAGCTGCGGAGCCGGGGGCGGACGAACAATTCGACGACGGCAGGCGCTTCGCGACGGGCGACCGAGCAAATTCTCTTTGCCTACCGACTACCGGTCCTTCAATACGGAAAACGCTCGTCCAACGGTGCCGCCGAAAGTTCAACCAGAAATTGGGCCAGCCGCTCGACCAGCAGCTTCATCATGGCGTGCCCCTTTTCGGCCGTGGCGGCGTGCGGATTACCTGCCCCGGTGTTGGTCGTCAGCAAGTGCCAGGGACGGGTGATCGAGATCCACCCACGATTCACCGCATCGAATTTCGTAACGGCCATCGCGCCGTCGTCCGCGGCCAGCGTGCCATCGGGACGTCGGGCCACCAGGTCGGGCCGATAGGCCAGGATGAACGACGTCTCCATTTCGCCGGCGTGATCGCCGGGATCGTCGAAGATTTCGTGCTCGACGTCGGCCAGCACCTTGTACCAATTGCACAAAAACAGCTGCGCCGAAGTCTTGCCGTATAGCTCGCGCAGAATCGGCTTCAAATCATTGCCGCCGTGGCTGTTCAGCAACACCACCTTGCGGATGTCATGCCGCGCCAGCGATTCGACCAGGTCACGAATCACCGCGGCCAGCGTCGACGGATTGACGTTCATCGACAGTGGGTAAGCGATCTGGTTCGTTTCGGTGCCATAGGGGATTGTCGGCAACAGGATGACCTTCGCCCCCCGATCGTGCGCGGCCTGGCAGATTTCCTCTCCCACCACGTCCCCTTCGATCGTGTCAGTGCCGTAGGGGAGGTGCAAATTGTGCGGCTCGGTCGCCCCCAGCGGCAGCACTGCTACCTGGAATGCATTGTCTTTCACATACGCGTAGTTCGTCTCGGCAAGCTTCCAAGGGCGCACGAAAAAACTCCGTGAATGGCGAATGACGGATTTCGGAATAGCCGTGGCACCGAAAAACGCTCGGTGCGCATCCCACATTAGCCCGAAGCGCCAGCGAGGGAAATGGGGCCGCGAGAACGCCCGCCTCAAACTTCAGCCGGTTATCGAAAACCACGAGGCACAGGACGCCAGCCGACGCGGTGTTATTCGTCGACACTTTCGAGGTACGTGCGATATTGGTCGTCGAGCTCTTCGTTCGTCGATCGGCATACCTCGGCCAGTGTGCCAGGGCGCGCGGCGCCGCGATAAATCGCGGCCAGATACGCGACCTGCGGCGCTCGATAGCGCCCGTGGTCGGCGAACATCAAGAAATACGTCATCCCTGCAGACTGGCTGTAGAGCATCGCGATATTGGGATCGCGCTTGAGCTGTTCCATGCCGAGAGCCGTAAGCTCTGCGAGCGGCACGTAATAATTGTCGACCAGCAGCCGATGCCGCGCGTCCTGCAATCGCACCGCGTCGCTGCCGCCGAGCAAATGCCAACCGCCCCCCTCGGTAAGCGATTCCATGAAGCAAGCGATTCCTTCGACGGCCCAGAAGTTTCCGTCGCGCCCCATGTCGCGCACGGTCTTTCCCAGCTCGGTGAACAATTGGTGCGTCGCCTCGTGATACAGATTCGTCTCGCCGTCCTCGTCGCCCGCATAGAAGTAAGCCGTCTTCTTGTTCGCCAGGTAATAACCAGTGCTGACGCGAATGCCGGGCTCTTCCTTTTCGAGCGCCTTGATATATTCCTCGCGATCGCGGAAATACATTACGCGATGCCGTTGCGGCATGGTGTGCGTCGCGGCCTGCAATTTGAAGCGCCGCGCCAGCTGAGCGTCAGTCGCGTAGAAGCCGGTGAACATCTGCTGCCAGGCGTCATACAACCGCTCCAGACGCGTCGCCAACCGCACCCCTTCTTCCAGGCTGTGCGTGGTATGGATGTTGTAATGCTCGGTGACGACATCCCAACCCTTGCGCGGATCGGCACGCGATCGCTGGTCTTCCTCGGCCGTGATCCAGCGGTTGTTGTAATACCGTTCGCCCGCCTCGTATCGGGTCACATACTTTGCAGGCAGCCAGCCGAAGCGCGAATCCCACGCCTGTCCGTCGTTGGCCTTCGCGATTTCGAACGGCGTCAGCCAACGCCCCTCGTGCAGTTCATAGCCGAGGATCTTGCGTGCTCGCTCGTGTCCCGGCTCGTCGCGGATCACCTCGACCAATAGCGGAAACGCCGCGGCAGCGTGACCATGCTCGGCGGCCTCCTCGGCCAGCGCAAATAGCTCTGCCGCCTGCGCTGTACGCAGCTTCTGAAAACGCGCGCGCCACTCATCCGAGCTCGATTCCGGCAACTCGGCCGTGTCACCCGGTGCGGGCCGGCATGCCAGGGCGATCCGATTCGGCTCGGCCGCTGGCAGCCAGCTGCGCGAGATTTTTGCCTCGGCCGGCAGATTCTGACCGTCAGCCCATTCGGCCAGCTCAGCCAGCTTCTTCGCGAACTTCACCCTTGCCGCCGCGTGCCGGGTACCGATATCCCCCGACACGACGCGCGCCGGCGCTTCGCCTGGCGCAAGGCCAGGCAAAAGCGCGGCGCACATGATCAGTGATACGAAAGCTCGCGACAAGACGAGAACTCGCCGGAGGGGCAATGACACACCTCGTTCCAGTGTATCACGCCCCTCGACGCCAAAAACGCCACTCGCGGACGGCAACCGTCTACCGCCGACGGCGTCCCGCCACCCCGACGAGCACGGCGCCACCCAACAAGGCAAGCGCCAACGAGCCCGGTTCAGGCGTCGTCAGATAGGTGACGGTGTTCAAGAACAGCGGCTCGAATTCGGTGAATGCGCCGCCGGCCGCCACGTCAATAAAGGACGTTGAGTCAGCCACCATCACCACGGCCCCGCTCGTTGGGCTGAGCGCATGCGGCGGAATCACGGCCATGACTGGCAGGCCGTTGATCGCATTGTCGGCAAGCGAGGTCGCATGGGGGCCGAGGTTGGGATAGTCACCGGCACCATACAGCAGGATTGACGCCGTGCTGCCGTAGGGACCGTCAAAAATCGGATTCGGCTCGTTAACCGGATTGCCGGCCATCAGACCGTCGAGGTTATCGTCCGCGATCGTGATGCCAAAAGGGGCGAGAACCGATTGGGATGCTTGCACAAAGGGAGCGTACCCTTCGGTCAACAGAAATGCGCTGCCGCCACCTTTAACGAAATTCAGAAGCGCCGATTGCTCGCTGGACGAAAGAGGCGTGATCGGAACGCTGTCGGTCTGTGCGGTATCGATAAACAACATGTTGACCCCTTGAAAGAATTGCGGGGTCAGCGTCGTCGTTGTCTTGAAGCTCATGCCGGGAAAGTTGGTTTCGAGCGAAGCCACGGCCTGCGTCGAGAACTCGCCAGTGGGAATATTGGCGATGCCGGCGCGCGTCGAATTCCAGGTGCCGATAACGAGCCCACTGGCAAAAGTCATTTGCGCGCATAGCGCGACGGACAAAAACACAAAGTGTGCGAAGGTGCGAATCATTAGCGGTCTCCTTTATAAAGCTACGCGGCCTCTCTAGTTCCGCCGGCGCAAAAGCACCGGTCGACGATGAAAACCTTGATTGGGTCATCTCGCGGAGAGCGCGCAGGAAGTGGGGCGAATACCACGAGAACAGGGAGCTGACCGCCGACGGATCGACTGGCGAGGCGCCCCCTGAGCATACTCAGGCTCTAAGGCGAACTCCCACAACGCGTGCCCGACCTCCTGCCGCGAAATCCGACAGGACAACGTTGCGGATCGCCCCCCTAACGTTTGACCCGCTTACTGCCCTCAAAATAGTAATAAAGAAACTCAGGGGCAAGCAGAAATCTTACATATTCATCAATTTCACATGTAGTTAAAACATCACGGCTTAGCATGCCGCGATTCGTTAGGACAGCCAGGAACCGCAGGCTGGGGTTTTTCCAGCAGGGCCGGACCACGAGAGACCGAGTCCCCCTGGCGGAAAGGTGGAAAGTGCCGACGATTGCGCACCTCGCAGCGTGCATTACTCAAGCGAGATCCAAATCAGGAGGGCCGATGGGATGCCGTGAGAGAGAGCCCCGATTCCGAACGGGGGGGCATCGACCCTGCGTCGCAGCAGCGTTTACAGCGCGACCATTAGCTACGCCTGCCGGGCGCAGACCGGGATCACCTTCCCCGAGCCGCCGCCGCACACAGCAATCGAGAGCTTGCTCTATTTCCAGGCGAAGTCGCCGGCGTTAACGCTGGGCAGGTAGCTCACGCCCATCAGGTACTTGTCGACCGCGCGGGCCGCTTCGCGCCCCTCGTGGATGGCCCACACGACGAGCGATTGCCCACGTCGGATATCGCCGGCGGCAAACACGCCGTCGACGCTCGACATGTAATTGGCGTCGCACTTGACGTTCCCTCGCCCATCGAGAGCGAGGTCCAGGTCAGCGATCGCGCCTTTCTTCTCGGGTCCTAAAAAGCCCATCGCCAGGAGGACTAACTGACAAGGCCAGGCTTTCGTCGTACCTGGCATTTCCTTGAATTGTTGCCGTCCTTGTTCGTCGACATACCATTCGATCTCGACCGTGACGAGATTCTTGACGCGTCCCTTCTCGTCAGCCTGGAATTCCTTGGTGAGGATGCTCCAGTGACGATCGCAACCTTCCTTGTGCGAGCTGCTGGTGCGCATCATCATCGTCCAGTACGGCCAGGGCGTATTGACCGGCCGTTCGTTGGCGCGGGGGAAATACCCAAGATCGGGCGGCTTCGGCAGCAGCTCGAATTGCGTAACGCTTTTTGCGCCGTGACGATTCGACGTGCCGGTGCAGTCGCTCCCCGTATCGCCGCCGCCGATGATGATCACATCCTTGCCCGTGGCCAACAGCGAAATATCCGCAGGGATCTTGTCCCCCTGGTTGCGTTTGTTCTGCTGCGGCAGAAATTCCATCGCGAAGTAGATGCCCGGCAGGTTGCGGCCGGGAATCGGCAAATCGCGTGGCTGCGTAGCGCCGCCGGTCAACAGCATGGCGTCGTATTCGTCGCGCAATTGCGCGGTCTCGACGTTCACACCGACGTTCGCGTTGCAGCGGAACTCGACCCCTTCGTTTTCCAACTGGCGGATGCGTCGCCAGACGCGATCTTTCTGCAGTTTGAAATCGGGAATTCCGTACATCAGCAAACCGCCGGGACGATCGGCCCGCTCGAAGACCGTGACATAATGCCCGGCCCGGTTCAATTGCTGCGCCGCGGCCAGTCCGGCCGGACCGCCACCGACGACCGCCACGCGCTTGCCGGTGCGGACTTCAGGCGGCTCGGGCGTGATCCAACCTTCGTCGAAACCGCGATCCGCGATCGACATTTCGATCTGCTTGATCGACACCGGATCTTCGTTGATCCCCAGCACGCAAGCCGTCTCGCAAGGAGCGGGACAGACCCGGCCCGTGAACTCCGGAAAGTTATTCGTGGCGTGCAGTCGGGCCAGCGCCTCGCGCCAACGATCGCGATAGACAAGGTCGTTGAAGTCCGGAATGATGTTCCCCAGCGGACAGCCGGTATGGCAGAAGGGAACGCCGCAATCCATACAGCGCGCGCCTTGCCGGCGAATCTCTTCACTCGGCAGCACGCGCAGGAATTCGTTGTAATGCTTGACGCGCGCATCGGCAGGCTCTTCGTCATATTGCCGACGACCGAATTGCATGAAGCCGCGAATATCACCCATGGGCCACCTCTTCCAGCTCTCCGGCAGCCTTGCCGGCCGCGGCTTTCTTCATGCCCGCCAGGGCCCGTTTGTAATCGAGCGGCATAACCTTGACGAACTTCGAGATTAATTGTTCCCAGTTATCCAACACATATTGTCCACGTGCGCTGGCCGTGTACTGCACGTGCTTGCGCACCAGGTCGAGCACGACCTTTTGATCTTCGACATCGTCGAGCGATTCGAGCTCAACCATCTCCATGTTCACGAGTGTAGGGAAGCCCCCTTCCTCGTCCAGGATGTAGGCCACGCCACCGCTCATGCCGGCTGCGAAATTACGCCCGGTCTCACCGAGAATGACGGCAACACCGCCGGTCATGTATTCGCAGCCGTGGTCGCCGACCCCTTCGACGACCGCGTGAGCGCCCGAGTTGCGGACGCAGAACCGCTCGCCCGCAATGCCCCGCAAGTAAACCTCGCCGCTCGTGGCACCGTACAGGACGACGTTACCGGCGATGATGTTCTTCTCGGCCTCGAACGAGCACTCCGTCGGCGGGTAAACAATCACTTTGCCGCCGGACAGACCCTTGCCGCAGTAATCGTTGACTTCACCCTCGACGCGCACCGTCAAGCCCGGCACGCCGAAGGCCATGATGCTCTGCCCGGCACTGCCGTGGAAAGTGAGCTGGATCGTATCCTCGGGCAGCCCCTTCGCGCCGTGCGCCCGGGTGATCTCGCTGGAGAGGATCGTTCCCACCGTGCGATTCGTGTTCTGAATGGGCAGGTCGAACGCCACGGGGGTCTCGTCCTGTATCGCCGGACGGCACAGATCCAACAGCATGGTCATATCGAGCGATTTATCCAGCCCATGATCCTGCGGCTCGACACAATACGTGTTGATATTGGCCGGCACCTGCGGCTTGAAGAGCATCGTCGAGAAGTCGAGTCCTCGCGCCTTCCAATGCCCGATGGCCTGGCGGGTTTCGAGCAAATCGACGCGCCCGACCATTTCTTCGACGGTCGCGATACCAAGCGAGGCCATGATCTCGCGAAGGCCTTCGGCCAGCATGAAGAAGAAATTGACGACGTACTCCGGCTTACCGGCAAATTTCTTGCGCAGTTCGACGTCTTGCGTCGCGATGCCTACCGGGCAGGTGTTCAAATGACACTTCCGCATCATGATGCAGCCGACCGAGACCAGGGCCGCCGTGGCGATTCCCCATTCCTCGGCCCCCAGCATCGTGGCAATCGCCACGTCGCGGGGCGTACGCAACTGTCCGTCGGTTTGCACGACGATGCGACCGCGTAGATCGTTCTTGACCAGGACCTGATGCGTTTCGGCCAGACCCAATTCCCAGGGGATGCCGGCATGCTTGATCGACGTATAGGGGCTCGCGCCCGTACCACCGTCGTGTCCGCTGATCAGCACGACATCGCTTTTCCCCTTGGCGACGCCGGCGGCAACCGTGCCAACGCCGACCTCGGCCACGAGCTTTACGCTGATCCGCGCATCGCGATTCGAGTTCTTCAAATCGTGAATCAGTTGCGCCAGATCTTCGATCGAGTAAATATCGTGATGCGGCGGCGGCGAAATCAAACCCACCCCCGGCGTGCTGTGCCGGATGCGCGCGATTTCGTTGTCCACCTTATGGCCGGGGAGCTGTCCGCCTTCGCCCGGCTTCGCGCCTTGCGCCATCTTGATCTGTAGTTCCTGGGCACTGACCAGGTATTCGCTGGTCACGCCGAAGCGGCCGCTGGCCACTTGCTTGATCGCGCTCGAACGGCGATCGCCGTTCGCATCCGGATGATATCGGGCAGGGTCTTCGCCCCCTTCACCGGTGTTGCTCTTGGCTCCCAGCCGATTCATCGCGATGGCCAGCGTCTCGTGCGCTTCCTTCGAGATCGAGCCGTACGACATGGCGCCGGTGGCGAATCGCTTGACGATCGTGGCCGCCGGTTCGACGGCGTCGAGCGGAATCGGATGCTCGGCCTTCTTGAATTCCAGCAGGCCACGCAGCGTCAGCAGTTGCCGCTGCTGATCGTCAATCGCCTGGCAGTACTTCTGGAAATCCTCGCGGCTGTTCAGACGCGTGGAGTGCTGCAGCTTGGCCACAACTTCGGGATTGAAGAGATGCGCTTCGCCCTTGCGTCGCCATTGATACTGACCGCCTACGTCCAGGTCGAGCGTCTCAGGCACTTTGGCCCGCGGGAAGGCATGCTCGTGTCGGCGCAACGCCTCTTCGGCCACCGCTTCCAGGCCGATGCCTTGAATGCGACTGGCGGTGCGGGTGAAGAACTCGTCGACAAAATCGGCGTTCAGGCCGATCGCCTCGAAGATCTGCGCCCCGCGATAACTTTGCTGCGTCGAGATGCCCATCTTGGACATCACCTTCAGCAAGCCCTTTACGCCCGCCTTGACGAACGATTTGTGCAGCTTCTCGATCGTGTACGAGTCCGCGACATACCCTTCGGCGTGCAACTGGTCGAGCGTCGCCAGGGCCAGGTAAGGGTTGATCGCTCCGGCACCATAGGCGGTCAGCAGGGCGAAGTGCTGCACCTCGCGCGGCTCGCCCGACTCGACGATCAGACCACACCGCGTGCGAGTCTTCTCGCGAATCAAATGATGATGCATGCCGCTGGTGGCCAGCAGTGCCGGAATCGGCACCCATTCGTGATTCACCCCTCGGTCCGACAAGATCAACAGCGTGACACCGTCCGAAATCGCGCGCGAGGCCTCGCGGCGCAACTCGTCTAGCCGGCGACGCATGCCACGCGCCCCCTCTTCCCGCGGGAAGAGGATCGACAGCGTACGGCTGCGCAGGCCGGGCAGATTCAATGCCTTGATCTGGGCCAACTCTTCGTTGGTGACGATCGGCCGATCGAGCCGCAGCAGACGACATTGCTCGGGTGATTCGTCGAGCAGGTTCCCTTCGGAACCGATCGTCGTGATCATCGAGGTGATGATCTCTTCCCGAATCGCGTCCAGCGGAGGGTTCGTGACCTGCGCGAACAGCTGCTTGAAATAATTGTAGAGCAACTGCGGACGATCCGAGAGCACGGCCAACGGAGCATCATTCCCCATCGAGCCGATGGCTTCCTGACCATCGATGGCCATCGGCATCATCAGGATGCGCACATCTTCGAGCGTGTAACCAAACGTCCGCTGCAGCTTCAATAGCGGTTCGTCCGCGTGGCCGTTGGTCTTGTGTCCGTTGCTCGTGGCGGGGTCAGGCAGATCGGCCAAGTTGATCTGATGCGTGTCGATCCACTGACGGTAGGGATGACGCGCAGCCAGGGCGTGCTTGATCTCGTCGTCGGCGATGATTTGACCTTTCGCCGTATCGACCAGGAACATGCGGCCGGGTCGCAAGCGCCCCTTCGAGACCACATCGCGCGGCGGGACTTTCAACACCCCCGCCTCCGAAGCCATGATCACCAACCCCTGCTTAGTGACGCAGTACCGGCTGGGACGCAATCCGTTGCGGTCGAGCACAGCGCCGATCACTTTGCCATCGGTGAAAGCCATCGAGGCCGGACCGTCCCACGGCTCCATCAGGCACGCCTGATATTCGTAAAACGCCCGCTTGTCGTCGGGCATGCTTTCGTGCCCGGCCCACGGCTCGGGAATCAGCATCGACATGGACTGCGGCAGCGAACGGCCGGTTAACACCAGCAGCTCAAGCGCGTTGTCGAACATGGCCGAGTCACTGCCGTCCGGCGTGCAGACCGGGAAGATCTTCCGCAGGTCGTCGCCGTATTGCTTGCTGGCGAGCATGCTCTGCCGAGCGTGCATCCAGTTGACGTTGCCACGCACCGTATTGATTTCGCCGTTGTGCGCCAGATAGCGGAACGGCTGCGCCAGGTCCCAGGTCGGGAAAGTGTTGGTGCTGTAACGCTGATGCACAAGCGCCAGAGCCGAGACGAAACGCTCGTCGGCCAGGTCGCCATAGAACAACTGTACCTGGTCGGCCAGCATCAATCCCTTGTAGACGATCACTTGCGACGACAAGGTCGGCACATAGCAGTACGCCTTCTGCGACAGGTTGCTGCCGCGGATCGACGATTCGAGCTGCTTGCGAATGACGTACAGCTTCCACTCGAACATGTCGGCAGTCGTCTTCGCGCCGCGCGCGACGAAGACCTGCCGAATGAACGGTTCGACCTCGCGGGCCGATTGCCCGATATGCGCGTTATCGATCGGCACATCCCGCCAGCCGAGCAAACGCTGCCCTTCGGCCTCGATCAGCTCGTCGAGGCGGCGCTGGCAAGCTTGCCGCTCGGTCGGATCCGGGGGGAGGAAGACCGTGCCCACGCCGTATTCACCAGGGGCCGGCAGCGAAATGCCCAGCTCCTTGCACTTGGCGACGAAGAAATCGTGCGGGATCTGCGTGAGTATCCCAGCGCCGTCACCGGTCAAAGGATCGCAACCGCAAGCACCGCGGTGTGTCAAATTGACCAGGATTTCGAGCCCCGAGCGCACAATCTGGTGGCTCTTCTCGCCGCGCATATGGACAACGAAGCCGACGCCGCAGGCGTCATGCTCGTTGGCGGGGTCGTAGAGCCCTTCGCGAACGGGTAGACCGGCATTTCGCGGATGTGATGACATCGCGGTTTTATCCTACCGTGGTCTCGGCCGCGCGGCATTCGGCCATCGATGCAGACTCTCCATGACCCGCGCCACGGGCGGGCGGCGCGCCGGCGGAGACGCTTAGATGCGTTCTCGATTCGCCGGCGACTTGATGCGAGGGCTTGCCGTTCTTGGCGCTTTGCGCAACAGCACCTTGTGTGGAAACACCTCGTGCCTGTTGGCCCGCCGCCGACTCAGCCGGCAGACGGTCCCCTTCTCGCTTCAGAAGTTCGACAAACCGCCACGTGGTCGCGCTCAACTGCTTACCACGGCGGTGAATAATGCCCAGCGGGCGCACCAATTCATCAGTATCCAGCGGCACGGCCACCAACGTCCCGGCCGCCACTTCTCGCAGGACAGTTGGCTCGGGCAGAAGGCTCACGCCGGCATCGATTTCGATGGCCCGCTTGATGGTTTCGATGTTATCAAACTCCATGACCAATTGCACTTCGATGCGGTGCAAATGCAGCACACGGTCGATCTCGCGACGGATCGTCAGATCACTGTCGAAACCGACCAGTTCCCGGCCGTGCAACTGCCCCAGACCAATGCTCTCGCGCGAGGCCAATTCGTGCGTCGGAGCACAAACCAGCACCATCGGCTCTTCCCGCCAGGGAATGGCCGTCAACGTGCGAGACGACTTCGGATAGCTCACCAGCCCCAGGTCGGCCAGGTCGTTCTCCACGCTTTCGAAAACGCGGTGCGGATGGAGGTACTCCAGCCGAACGTTGGCTTTCGGATGCTGGCTGAGAAACTCCTGCATGTAACGATTCATGTGGTGCAGCCCGACCGAATAGATCGAAGCCACGCGCACACAGCCCGCCACCTCTTGATGCAGGGTGCGGACCTTATCTTCCAGGGCGCCGTACCGCTCCATCACCGCCCGGCAGCCGTCGTAATAGACCTCGCCCTCGGGGGTCAGGACGAAAGGGCGCTTCGAGCGGTCAATCAACTTGACGCCCAAACGCTCTTCCAATTGGTGTACCAACTGGCTGGCCGCCGACTGCGACATGTCGTTTTCGTCGGCCGCACGGGAGAAGCTCCGCTGCCGCACCACGTCGCAAAAGACCTTCAACCACTTCAGATGAACGGCCATACGTAGAATAAATCTGGCAAATAGAGCGCAGGAACAGCATCGAAATCAGGAATGTAACATTAGAAGGTCTGCTTAACGAAGTCAAGCAGTATTGCGGGAAATCCGATATTTGCGGATTCGAAGGATCGGCTCGCAGAGCGCGCGAGTTACGACGTAAATCGCTGTGAATTATTGAATTGCGACCATTCAACGTCTCCACGTCAATTCAAACCCGGTGAGAGTGCTAGCTACTGCGACCAGGAGATCGTCGCGGCGGATGCGACGACAGTGGCCCAATGCTGGTTCCAAATGAAGATGGCGGTTTCGCCGGAGTCGCACGATAAGCGGATACCGATTCCAGCGGCTCTGAAATTCGCCCAGCTTATGGAGCTACTTCAACTCGGCCATAAACCGCAGGAATTGAGCGTCGAGCATTCGAAAGTTGCTGCCAAAGATCGAGGTAAAGTCGGCCAGCCGTCGGGCCGGTGGATAAGCTTGCCCCGGCTGCCGCTGGGCCGTGAGAGTCAGGTATTGCGAGTATTTGCGCGGCTGAGTTTCGACCAGGTAGAACGACAGCGCCCACGCCTCGGCGTAGGCGATGGACGCATCCAGCGAAAACAGCCGGTCCGAGTTGACGAGCGCCTCCAGCAGGTCCGGCTTATGCTTGGGTGCGATCCGCGATCGAAAGTAGTCGAAGCGATCGTGATTGATGCGATCTTCGCGCCGCGTATACGCGCGCGAGTTCGAGACGCCCGGCGCTTCGAACATCATCCCCAATCCCTCGACCAGCCAGCGCGGCGTATCGGCGAAGCGGCGATGGATGCCAGTATTGAACGCCGTCTGATGCGTCGCTTCGTGAATGATCGTCGCCGAGGTTTGTTGCCAATCCTCGGCCGATCCCCGCCCGCCCCCCGTGTCGTACAGCATGATTCGATTCGAGATCGGCGAGTAATACCCCAGCAATCCCGCCGGAACACCGCCGCGATCCGCGGCGCAAGCCCTGGCAAAACTCTGCTGATCGGGCCAAACAATCGCGATTAGCGGAAACTCGGGGGCTTCGAGGTGGAAGCCTCGCACCGAAAAGTACAGCGCGAACGAGCGGTACAAATCCTCGAATCGTTCGGCCCAATTGGCCCGCACTCCGGTAGGAAAGGCCACCAGGTAATGGCTCGTCGCGACGACGCGGAATCCTTTCCCCAACTCGGCCTGCAAACGCCCCTTCAAGACCGAGACCGGATAACTTTGAAACGACGAGCCGGTTTGCTTCAGCGATCGAGCTTCACTCGGCGCGATGCTCCACAAGCGCCCATCGCGGCCTAGTAACTCGACCCCCGAGGCCGTATTCGTCAGCGGTGTCCCTTCAATGCGTTGTCCCCCCAGTTCGAATTCCATGGTGCGGCGCACGTCCGCTGCCGATCCAGTGCCGATCAGGCAGAGGCTGACCAGCAGCGTGGCCGATGGAATGCGCACGACAATGTTTCCCGGGGGCCGAGATGTTATGGCAGCGATGGCGCTGGCCTAAGCAAGCTTAGCCCAGCGGCGCCTACCGTCGCGGCCGAGAACATTGCTGAATGCCGCGAGATGACAAGCGTCTAGCGGGCTTCGGCGGCCCAACTCGGCAGCCCGGTCACTTCGATTCCCAGCGCCAGGTGCCCGAGCGCCAGCACAAACGACACGATCAATACAATGCTGGCCACGTCCATAACCACACCCGCGACGACCATGTCGCGCATGCGCACCCGGCCGGTGCCGTAGGCAATGGCATTGACCGGAGTTCCGACCGGCAGCATGAATCCACAACTGGCCGCCAACGTGGCCGGCACCATCAATAGTCGCGGATCGCACGGTACCTGTCGCGCTGACTCGGCCAACAGCGGCATCGTGATTTGCACGGCCGAGACATTGCTCGCCACTTCGGTGAATCCCGTCAATCCCACCGTCGTCGCAGCCACGACGACGAATTGCGATTGTCCCGTCAGCCAACTGCCAAGCCAACCTCCCCACAGTTGATCGAGCCCGGCGGCACTCAATCCGTCGGCCAGTGCCAGCCCGCCGCCGAACAGAATCAGGATGCCCCAGGGGACACGGTGCGCATCGTGCCAGGCCAGCAGCGGCGGTCCGTTCCAGCCCTTGGAAGGAATCACGAAACAGAGTAGCGCCATCGCAATCGCCACGGTCGTATCGTCGACCATAACGCCAACGCCTGGCACGCGTCCCAAGCCCAATAGCGGTGCCCACCCCCAGCCCGATACTGGCTCGCGAAAAATCCAGGCCGCCGCGGTCGCAAGAAAAATCGCGGCCACACGTCGCTCGGCGGACGTCATCGGACCGAGCGCTCGGCGTTCGTCAGCGATCGCGTTACGACCTCCGAAAAACGCTCCACCCGGCAAACGGTACAGAATGAACACGAGCGCGAACCAGCAAAAGAACAATAGCGCCAGCGACAGAGGCGTGGCGAGCAGCATCCAGCCGCCGAACGAAATATCGGGGCCTGCCGGGAAGTGCTCCATGTAAAGCTGGCGGAAGGCCAGGTTCGGCGGCGTGCCTATCAGAGTGGCAATCCCTCCCATGCTGGCCGCGTAACCTACCCCCAGCACCAGCGCGATTGCCAATCGTTTGATGAGCCGCGGGTCGCGGCCTATCTCATCGGCCCGGGTCAGCACACTGGCCGCCATTGGCATCATCAACAGTGCCGTCGCGGTGTTCGACATCCACATCGAGATCAGCCCCGTGGCCAGCACGAATCCCAGCACGATGCGGCGCGGGCTGTCGCCAATCGCGGCCACCACGGCCAGCGCCACGCGGCGATGCAAGCCGGCCCGTTCGACAGCCAGCGCGATCAGAAAGCCCCCCAAGAACAAGAATATCTGGCTCTCGCCGTAGTTCGCCGCCACGGCCGAGGCAGGCAGAATGCGTAATGCCGGAAACAACACAAGCGGCAACAGCGCAGTGGCCGCCAGTGGCAAGGCCTCGGTGAGCCACCAAATGATGATCCACACCGCGGCCCCGGCCATCTCGCGCCGCGTTCCGTCGCCGGATTCTGCGTCCCACGCCAACCACAGCGTCAGCGCCGCGGCTGGCCCGGCCAACAGGCCGAGGTTGGAAATCCAGGAACGAGGCTGCGGTTCATTCATCGAGCCGGTCCGCGCGTGAGGAATAGTTCACTGCCCAACAAAGCGCGCCATCTTATGCGGCAGGCCGTGGCGCGTCATGCGACCGGTTTCGTTTTCCTCTCACGTTTCCGGCCAGGGCACCTTCCCTTTCGTATTCAGACACTCATCGGGAATGAGCAGCTCTTCGATAACGCGGCCGTTGACGATCGTTTCCGCGACGATTCTCGGCACATCGTCCGGCGTGACGCGGCCGTACCAGATTTGTTGCGGATAAATCACTACGGCAGGTCCGTATTCGCATTGATCCAGGCAGCCGGCCCGATTGGCTCGTACCGGCGCGTCGAGCTTGTGCGCTTTCAATTCGGCGGCAAACCGGTTGCGCAAGGACTCGCTGGCCTCGGGATCGCAGCAGCCACGACAATGCCCCGGCTCGCGCGTGTTGCAACAGACGAAGATGTGACTGGCGAAGCGCGACATGGCGAACAACAGCTCCTGCGAATCCTGTGCTCCGAGGCGCGGTGCAATCGCGCCGTTCGGGCATGATAGCCGGGCGCGCCTATTGGCGCGCCTTCTTTTCCTGCAATTGTTTCTTCAACTCGTGCGCGTTCTTCAGATTCTCCTGCGCGCCGGTGTACTTCGGGTCGATCGTTACCAATTTCTCGAAGCAGCGGATCGCAGCGTCCGCGTTCGCGACTTGGCCGTCGGCTGCCCCCAATTGACCGAGCGCCACCCCCTTGTTGCTCAATGCTTCCAGATAGTCTGGCTTGATCGCCAGGGCATCGTTGTATTGATCGATCGCCGTGCGGAAGTCGCCCAGGTTATACAGGGCATTTCCGAGCACGAAATGGACTTCGAACGAATCGGGCTTTAGCTGCACGGCCGCCTGCAAATGTGCGATGGCTTCTTGGTTATGCCCCTGGTTCACGAGCGCTAAGCCTAGTCCGTGTTGCGCGTCGCCCGAGTTGGGGCTGTACTCCAAAGCTCGCTCGAAGTAGTCGCGCGCCTCGGCCCAGCGTTTCTCTGCGATCAGGATCGAGCCCATGGATGCGAGTGCGAAGCTGTTGTAGGGCTGTCGCTCGAGAACCAGGTTCAGTTGTTGTTTGGCATCTTCGCCGCGATCCTGGTGAGTCATGGCCTGGGCTAGCGCTACGCGTGCCTGCAAATGTCGCGGCTCGAGCTTGATGGCGGTTTCGAAGTGTTCGATGCAATCTTCGAGTTGGCCTGGCTCGAATCCTTCGCGTGTCCCTTTGCTGAGCATCACGCGGCCGTAATTGACGTGAGTCAGCGAATTACGCGGCGCAATGGCGAGCGCTTGTCGCAACAATACCGTCGCCTCGTCACCGCGTCCCACCTGCAGGTAGTGCGACCCCAGGTTCGAAAACGCGATCCAGGCGCTCGGATTCTTGGCCATGACGTCGGTATACAACGCTTCGATGTCGTAGTACGTCCGGCACTGCACGTAGGAAATCGCGGCCAGCATGACCAGTACCGCCCCGGCCGCCCCGCGCAAGAGGATTTGGCCCGGCGCAAATGACACCGATGCCTTGCTCGCCGGCGTTTCACCTGTCGCAATGTTCGCGCGCGCCAGGCGCCGATCGAGCAGCGCCGCTCCGCCAGCGGCCAGCGCAAACATCGCCAATGTTGCGTGGTGCTGAAAATGATCCGCGACGAAAGAGAAGCGAAAAGGATAAACGTTAAAGAAGCCGATCGCCGGCACCAGTACGCCGCCGAAGACGAGCGCCGCGGCCAGCGGGCCGCGCCCAATTCGTCCGCGCAGCAGGAATAGCGCGATCGCAAACGCCACCGCCGTCGCGGGAAACACGTATTGCCACCAAACGTGTCCGTCGATTTCCCAACGCGGGTAAAAGAAAATAATCGGATGCGGCCAGGCCAGCTTGGTCGCGTAAAACCACACGGCTCGCCCCGCGATCAGCACGCGCTCGGCCCGAGTGAATGACCATTCGTCCCCTTCGGCCCCCACGTGAATACGCTCGAGCCATGCCGTGACCATGCCCAGGCTCACGCCCATGGCGAAAAATGGCAGCAGCGGCACGACGTCGCGCCAACCAATTCGCCCGCGCTTCCACCAGTAAATCACCAACAGCACCGCCGGCATCGTGGCAACCACGGTCTTACTCAGCAGAGCGCCTAGAAAGAAAACGATCGCGAGCCCGTAGTTGATCCATTTCCAGCGGCCGGCCGTCGCATCGGCCGCACCCGGTTCGGCGGGCGCGAAACGCAAGTAACACAGCATCGAGGCCAGCACCAGTGCCTCGGATAGCACGTTCTTGCGCTCGGTGATCCAGGCGACCGATTCGACCGTGACGGGATGCACGGCAAACAGTGCCGCCCCCAGCCACGCCCAAGAGATGCCCAACCGCAACAGCACGCGCCACGCCAAGACGACTCCCAGCGCGTGCAGCAACATGTTGTCGACGTGATAGCCCAGGGGATCGAGCTCCCACGACTGATACTCGAGCCAGAACGTCGTGTGTACGAGCGGATAATACTGGGGCAGGGAAAAGGGCTTGAACCAGGTTGCCCATAGCCCCTCGGCCGTGCGCAGATTCAGGTTCTTCGTGACGTAGGCGTCGTCGTCCCAGATGTACTTGTTCCGCAACGTCGGCGCAAAAGTGGCCAGGACCATCGCCACCAGAATCGCGCCCGCCGCGGGCGTGCGCAGCCATGCCAGCCAGGCTTGCCAGTCCGGCGGAGCGGCCTTTGCATTCGCCGGCTTCGCTACGACACTCGCGCCGGCTCCCTTGCGCTTGCGTTTGGGTTCAAATTTCATCGGCGTCACACGATCGCAATTACCCGCTTACCGACTTGCCATTCCCGTTCGCGGCGCCCAACACTGTCGCACCCGGGCCGATTAGCGCTTCGCGCAGAAAACGCCCCGTTTGATTATCCGCCAGCACCGCGATCTCTTCCGGAGTGCCCGCGGCCAGCACGTGCCCTCCGGCTTCGCCCCCCTCGGGGCCCAGGTCGATGATCCAGTCCGCGCACTTGATGACATCCATCTGATGCTCGATGACGACGACCGTGTTTCCGAGATCGACGAGCCTGCCCAACACGGAAAGCAAACGGCGAATATCCTCGAAGTGCAGTCCGGTCGTCGGTTCGTCCAACACGTACAGAGTTTTGCCGGTGTCGCTGCGCGACAACTCAGCGGCCAGCTTGATGCGCTGCGCTTCGCCGCCGGAGAGGGTCGTCGACGATTGACCCAACGGCAGGTAACCCAATCCTACGTCGTGCAGGCACTCCAGCACGCGATGAATCGGCGAAAAGTTCTCGAAAAACGTCATCGCTTCGTCGACGCTCATAGCCAGTGTGTCGGCGATCGAGCGGCCGCGGTAATGAACTTCCAGCGTTTGCCGATTCAGCCGCGCTCCGTGGCATTCCGGGCAGGGGACGTACAGGTCCGGCAAGAAGTTCATTTCGATCTTCTGCTGCCCTTGCCCCTGACAGGTCTCGCAGCGTCCCCCTTTGACGTTGAAGCTGAACCGGCTCGACTTGTAGCCCCGCAGTTGTGCCTCGCGCGTGCCGGCAAAGACCTTGCGAATCTCATCGAAGATGCCGGTGTACGTGGCCGGATTACTGCGCGGCGTGCGTCCGATGGGTGACTGATCGATCTCGACCAGCTTGTCGATCGCACTGACACCCGCTAGCCGCCGGTACGGTCCCGGCTTCGGCCCACTGCTCGTCAGCCGACGCGCAATGCCTCGCACCAGCGTCTCGTTCACGAGCGAGCTCTTGCCCGAACCGCTCACGCCCGTCACGCATACCAGCACCGAGAGCGGAATCGAAATGCTGACGTCTTTCAGGTTGTTCGTCGTTACGCCCTCGAGCGCGATCGCCCGTCGCGGATTCACCGGGCGACGCGCGGTGACGCCAATCGATGCAGCCCCCGAAAGGAACTGTCCGGTGATCGACTGGGCGTTCTTCATCACCTCGGCCGGGGTCCCTTGCGCCACGAGCCGTCCACCGGACACGCCGGCACCGGGCCCCAGGTCGATCAAGTGATCTGCAGCCCGCATGATCGCCTCGTCATGCTCGACGACCAGTACGCTGTTTCCCTGTTGCTCGAGATCGCGTAGCGCGCGGATCAAACGCTCGTTGTCGCGCGGGTGCAGGCCGATCGACGGTTCGTCGAGCACGTAGCACACGCCGACAAGCCCCGACCCGATACTGCTGGCCAGCCGGATGCGTTGCAGCTCGCCGCCGCTCAAGGAATCGGCCGCGCGATCGAGCGTCAAATAGGCCAGCCCGACATTGGCCAGGAAATCGAGCCGCGATCGAATCTGGGTAATGATGGGCGTGGCGATTTCGGCCGCCGTCCCCTCGAATTCGAGCCCCGCGAAATACGATTTCGCCGCTTCGACCGTCAGCGCCGTGACTTCGTGAATGGCACGGCCATTGATGGTTACACTGCGCGCTTCGGAGCGCAGGCGCGAACCGTGACAGGCCGGGCAAGTGACGACGCCCCGATATTTTTCCCAGCGCTGCAAAGCCGTGGGCGTCGTGGCTCCTGCGAATTCGCGCTCCAGGATGCCGAGAATGCCCGGGAACTCGCTTCCTTCGCCGCAAAACAGCGCGTCGAAGACTTGCGGCTTGAGCGCTTCGAGCGGCGTGTTCCAACGAAATTCGTGCGTTGCGGCAAACGGCGCGATCTCGCGCCGGTGCTTGGCCGTGACCGTGGCAGGCGCACCACGCCACGGTAGCACCGCTCCATCAGCCAGCGACAACGTCTTATCCGGGATGACCAGGTCGGGATCGAAGGCGATGCGCGACCCCAGCCCTTCGCAGGTGTGGCACGCCCCGTAGGGACTGTTGAAGCTGAAGGTGCGTGGTTCCAGCTCTTCGTAGCTCAGCCCGCAGGTCGGGCAAGCGTGCTGCGTGCTGAAGACCATGTCGCTCCAGGTGCCGGTCTTGGAATCGGCCCCTGGCGCGAGAATCGCCGCCACGATTAGCCCCGGCCCGTGCCGCAGCGCCAGTTGCACGCTTTCGGCCAGTCGAGTGCGAACTCCCTCGCGAATCACCAATCGATCGACCACGGCCTCGATCGTGTGCTGCTTCCCTTTGGTCAGCGCCGGCACCGCATCCAGCTCATACACCACGCCGTCGACGCGGGCGCGGACGAAGCCCGACTTGCGAATCGCGTCGAATACCTCTTGGTGCTGCCCTTTGCGTCCCCGCACCAGCGGCGCCAGCAGCAGCATCTTGCTCCCCTCGGCGAGCGCCGCCAGGGCTTCGACGATTTGCTCGGGAGACTGCTGGCGGATCTCTGCCCCGCAGCGATAGCAAAGCGGTAAACCAATTCGGGCGAACAGCAGCCGCAGGTAGTCGTAAATCTCGGTGACCGTGGCTACCGTGCTACGCGGATTTTGCGTGCCTGCCTGCTGATCGATCGAAATCGTCGGCTGCAGGCCGTCGATCGAGTCCACGTCCGGGCGTTCGAGCTGATGCAGGAACTGGCGGGCGTAGACCGACAAGCTTTCGATGTACTGCCGTTGCCCCTCTGCGAACAACGTGTCGAAAGCCAGCGAACTTTTCCCCGACCCGCTGGGTCCCGTAATGACAACCAGCCGGTCGCGGGGAATATCCAGGTCCAGATTGCGCAGATTGTGGACCCGGACGCCGCGCAGGCGGATGAAATCACCACGGGACGAGGTGCCACCGTTGGCTTTCGACGCTGCGTGGCTCATGCGGCTCCCAGGCGGGGAAGGCTCGGAGGACCCCAAACTTTCGAGGCTAACAGAGCGGTCCGAAAACGACAACCGGCGGCCCGGGCCCCGGCATGGTAGATTTAGTGTGTGAAAATACGGCGGCCGTCACGACTTAAGTCCCTTTACTAGGCCTAAAATGCCTGGCTTCCCGGGACTTGTCCGCGCGAATCAGCGGGGCTATTATCAGCTACTTTTCCGGGGGATTGAGATGCGTCACGTAATATCGGCACTCGTGCAGAACGTGCCGGGGGTGTTGGCGCATATCTCAGGCATGCTCGCCTCACGCGGGTACAACATCGATAGTCTGGCCGTCGGCGAGACCGAGGAGCCCCACCTGTCGCGGATGACATTCGTCATCATGGGAGACGACAGCGTGCTGGAGCAGGTCCGCAAGCAACTGTCGAAGATCGTGACCGTGGTCCGCGTCGACGACATCAGCTCGCAGAATTTCGTCGAGCGCGACCTGATGCTGATCAAGGTCAAAGCGGCGGACGGTGCCGCCCGCAACGAAGTCCACCAATTGGCCGAAATCTTTCGCGGACGCGTCGTCGACGTCGCCGCCGAGGCCGTGATCGTCGAGATCTCGGGGCAGGAGCGCAAAGTCGAGGCGTTCGTCGAACTGATGCGCCCCTTCGGCATCTGCGAGCTGGTCCGCACCGGCCGAATCGCGATGGTGCGCGGCGCCAAGACCAGCAACGTCGACCGCCGTTCTCCCACGGGCCGCTCGTTCGAGGCCACCCCCTCGGACTTTGCTTAAGGGGCGAGTGCCGATCCGAATGAGCCGATTTCAGTGAGCCAATCTGAGTAAGCCGATTCGACTGATCAAACAACCCCTCGCCCTCTGGGAGAGGGCAGGTTGAGGGAGCGAAGGCAAAAACCCAACCGCTCGCCAGCCGCCATCTCTGCAAGAGATGGAACAAAAGATAAGTAACAACAAATAAACATTCCAAACCGCACACACAAACCGAGGAACCCACGCTCATGCCCGCCAAGATCTACTACGACAAAGACGCCGACCTCGCCCTGCTGAAGGGAAAGACGATCGCAATCCTGGGCTACGGCTCGCAAGGGCACGCCCATGCGTTGAACCTGCGCGACAGCGGTTGCACCGTGATTGTCGGCCAGCGTCCCGGTAGCGCGAATTACGATCTGGCGGTGAAAGACGGCTTCAAGCCGGTTTCGGCCGAAGAAGCGACCGAGAAGGGGGACATGATCAACGTCCTGCTTCCCGACGAAGTGCAGGGGGACGTCTATCGCCAGAGCATCAAGCCGCATCTAAAGCCGGGCAATATTCTGATGTGCTCGCACGGCTTCAACGTCCATTTCGGTCAGGTCGAAGCGCCGAAAGGTGTCGACACGCTGCTCGTAGCCCCCAAGGGACCCGGTCACCTGGTGCGTGCCGAGTTCGAACGCGGCGGCGGTGTCCCCTGTTTGATCGCGCTCAGCGAAGGTGCGAGCGACGAGACACGCAAGCTCGGTCTGGCCTATGCCAAGGGGATCGGCGGTACGCGCGGCGGCGTCATCGAAACCACCTTCGCCGAAGAGACCGAAACCGACCTGTTCGGTGAGCAAGTCGTACTGTGCGGCGGTGTCAGCGCCTTGGTCAAGGCTGGATTCGAGACCCTGGTCGAGGCGGGCTACCAGCCCGAGATGGCCTACTTCGAATGTATGCACGAACTGAAGCTGATCGTCGACCTGTTCTATCAGGGCGGCTTGAACTACATGCGGTATAGCGTCTCGAACACCGCTGAGTACGGCGATTACACCCGCGGGCCGCGGATCGTTACCGACGAGACCCGGGCCGAGATGAAGAAAATCCTGCAAGAGATTCAGTCGGGTCAGTTCGCTCGCGAGTGGATCCTGGAAAACAAGGCCAACGCCCCAGCCTTCAAAGCCACCCG
Organism: Pirellulales bacterium; assembly: GCA_036499395.1. NCBI lineage: Bacteria > Pseudomonadati > Planctomycetota > Planctomycetia > Pirellulales > Pirellulales bacterium. The sequence continues at coordinate 170,637 of DASYDW010000095.1, read as the reverse complement.
CCGCCGCGAGCGCAACCACCCGATCGAAACGGTGGGCCGCCAACTGCGCCGCCTGATGAGCTGGATCAACTCGAAGGAAGTTTAAGCCGGCCCAAGGCCAAAGCATCTGGATAAACCCAGAGCTGCCCACCGGTACGCGTGCAGCACATTCCAAACCCCTCTCCCCCTGGGAGAGGGCAGGTGAGGGCGCGTAGCGCAACGGCGAACCATAGCAATCCACGCCATTTACGAAGTGCTTTTGAAAAGTCCGTGGCGGGACCGGCGCGGCAACGGTCTCGGACTTGGGCTTGCCCGGCCCGCCGGGACGGCGACAATTGAGCAGCCACGCCCAAACCAGTGCCAATTGCTCCGTTTGAATCCCTATAAGTGAGTGCCATGTCGCAAGTGCCAACCACGGCCACGACCGAGATCACGACCCGCGAAGCGATCAACGAGTTGAAGCCGGGTGATCGCATCGAAGTGCTGCACCAGGTCAAAGTGGGGCAGAAGATCTGGAACACAAAGACCGTGGGCACGGTCGTCCGCTTCGAGCGTCGCCGGCATGGGCTGCACTTTCGCCGCAACGTTGACGACAAAGCATTCAGCGACCTGGTGGTTTTGAAGCTGGCCGACGGTTCGCTGACCACCGTCACGATGGACGAGTTCTCGCAACTACGCCGCTTAGGCTAAGAGCCGCGGCACCAAATCCCCTCTCCCTCCGGGAGAGGGCAGGGTGAGGGGCGAACAGCGAACGATTATCAAACGCGAGCGATATACCCTCACCGAACCTCTCCCCACAGGGGAGAGAGATGAAAGAGAATCTCGCGAGGGCCGAAGCACCGTTGATTGCAATTTGCAACGAAGCTTATGGACCCACACGTCGATCAGCCGCCGAGTGAATCAACTCCGCTTTTTCGCGAGCACCCGCGCTCGTTCGAGACCAACCGGTTTGTCTATCCGGTCGTCAGCCGGCGCTCAGGGGGCGTATCGATCGGCGTGAATCTCAACCCGGACAAGGTCTGCAACTTCGATTGCATCTACTGCCAGGTGGATCGCGTCAGCACGAGTGAAACAAAATTTGTCGGCCGCGAACAGTTGCTCGCCGAGTTGGATCACATGTTGTCGCTGGTCACGACGGGCGAGCTGTTTGCGCATCCGCGCTTTCGAGACACGCCCGTGACCTTACGGCGGTTGAATGACATAGCCTTCAGCGGCGACGGCGAGCCGACGACGTATCGCGACTTCGACGAAATCGTTTCGGCCTGCGCCGATGTGAAGCGCCGTCACGCTCTCGACGCCGTAAAGATGGTGCTGATCACCAACGCCAGCATGTTCCATCGGCCGGCCGTCGAGCGAGGGCTGGCTATTCTCGACGCGAACCAGGGCGAGATTTGGGCCAAGCTCGAAGCGGGCACCGACGAGTATTACTACCTGATCGAACGCACGACGATCCCCTTCCGCCGCATCCTCGACAACATCAGCGCGGCGGCCCGCGTTCGACCGCTGGTGATTCAATCCCTGTTCATGCGCGTGGCAGGCAGCCCGCCGAGCCCTGCAGAGCTTTCGGCCTTTTGCGATCGCCTGAACGAAATCACGGCCGCCGGTGGAAAACTGTCGCTCGTGCAGATCTACACCGTGGCCCGCCGTCCGGCAGAATCCAACGTCACCCCGCTTTCGAACGCCGACGTCGACGAGATCGTCGAACTCGTTCGCAGCAAGACGGGGCTTACGACGCGCCGGTATTACGGTGGCCTTTAGTCGTACGTGGGGGTCCGCATTTTGGAGCCGCCGGCAGCCCTGCTGACGCTGATCGGAGTGAATCCGCAACCAATTGTTATGCGTGCCGCCTACCGATCTGGCGCCTTCGTCAATTCGAACATGTCGAACATCAGGCCGTCGATGTCGTAGGCCTTGAAGACGATCGTCCGGTCGCTGATCGCGGCGTAGCAATAGTGATACGCCTTCTGAAAGTGCAGGTTGAACCAGGTCCGCTGCGGGGCCGCTTGTTCGAGTGATCCGCCACCGCCGCCACTGGTGATGTAGCGGACTCCCTGCTGCTGGTTGATCGACATCTCGAAGATCGGCCACGTTCGTTCATACATGTGAATGTGACCGTTGAAGGCGATGTCGACGCCATACTTCTCGTACAGCGGCACCAACTGCCGGGCGTTGCGGTCGCCGTAACCGAACTTCGATCCTTCGGCCCCCTTGTTATGGTCGCCGTAGTCGTTTTCTTCCGAGCTGAAGCAAGGGTGATGATGGCAGGTGAATTTCCAGGTGGCCTTCGACGCGGCCAACTCCTTTTCGAGCCATTCGTATTGCGGTGACTTCGGACCGAGCGGCTTATTGCTGTCGATCATGAAGAACTGCGCATTGCCGTAACGGAACGTGTAGTAATACTCGGGCTTCGGCAGCGCGAAATAATCGTAGTACCAGTGCGAATCTTTTTCATGATTGCCGATCACGGGGTACATCGGGATCTGCGCCAGTAGCGGCGCGCAAGGCTCGAACAGATCCTGCAGCCACTGATTCTTGGCAAATCCGTCGTCCACGACGTCGCCGCAATGGATCAGGAAATTCGGCCGTTTCGCAAATATCCCCTCGGCGCACTTGCGGGTCACCTCGGGATTGCGCTGCGTGTCGCCAATGACGCCAAACGCCCAGGGCATGGATTCACCGGTGATCGTCTGAAACGAATACTGCGGTGCGCGCAGCTCTTGCCCCTTATCGTCCGTGCAAGTGACACGGTAAAAGTAGCGTGTGGCGGGCTTGAGCCCGGTCAGCGTCACCTCGCTGATCAATTGTGCCTCGGCGGTTTCGGCCTTCTGTTCGAGCGGACGCAACTCGGCGTATTCCACCCGCATCTTGGCCGGACGCGATGTCTCGCACATCACCGTGATCGAGTCGGCCGTGGCGAACTGCAAATACGGCTTCACCAGAAACATCAAATCCGTTTCCGGCGTGGGAGCCCAGGCGATCAGGTTTTCGTTCTTCTTGGCGACTTTCTGAATTTCGTCGGGAGACAATTCTCGGGCGTAGCACTTCAGCTCATAGAGCCCCCCTTCGAAAAGATCATGCGCCCGGCTGGCGGTGCCGCCGATCAAATAGGCGCCGTTTTCCGGATAGCGAATGTCGCCCGCCTGAGCGCTCGACTCGGCTTCGAGTTCGCCATTGACGAACAATCGCATCCGCGCCCCATCGTACGTGGCGGCCACGTAATACCAGCGTTCCTTCGCCAGCGGCGTCTTGCCGACAATGTAAGTCACGGGCGGATTGCCCGTGGCTTGCTCGCCGCCGGCCGTTAACCCAAACGCGAACGACTCGTGGTTAAAGCCTAACACCCAACCGTCGCGATTATTACGAGACTTGCTCTGAAAGCTGACGATCGTGCCCCGTTCAGGCAATGCATCCAGGCGAACCCACGCCGTGACCGTCATGGCCCGCGTCGGCAGTAGCTTGCGCGCGTCGTCCAGCGTGCCGGCCAGGCTGAGATATTCATCACCCTCGAAGGCCAGCGCCTCGGTTGGGCCGAAATTGCGAAACCGCGGCGCGCCAAACACCTGCGCCGTGGCCTGATGCGTCATGTCCTGCCAGGCGCCGTTTTGAATCTCGTGCGTCCCCGCGGCAAAGTGAAACAACAGATCGTGCTCGACGTGATCGGGATGGGCCAAGGCCGTGGCAGAAAGAATCGCCGTCACGGCGAGCATCGCGAAACACTGGGCGGCAATCCGATACATGGCGAGAATCCTCGGGGGGCGGGCGTAGATATCGCGGCGGGCCGAATCTGGCACGAGTGCTCGATGATAACCGGCCAACTGCCGAGGCAAAAGCGCACGCCCTGGTAGCGGCAGGGACTTACCGCTCATGCCAAGCTCCCAAATCCCCAATCAAACGCCCCACGTACTCCGCGTAACGCGAGTCGGGCACAGGCCCTTTCGCCGGCAACCGCTTGAGCACGTCGATCATCGCCGCCGGCAGCTTGCCCGCCGCCTCGATCGCGTTCAGCGCCGCGATCGCGACAAAGACATTGTTTTCCTGGCAGTTCGACAGCTTCGCCAACAGTGCTAGGGCCCGTTCACGTTCGACCTCCGCGCTGTAACGCCCGAGCGCCTCGGCCGCCACGATCTGCACGTACGGGGACGAATCGTCGAGCGCTGCCACCAGCGCCTTCTGCCCAGCCTGTACGGCCGTCTCCCCGCGCACCAGAAACCCGATAGCGCCCCAGTAGCGCACCGCGCTATCCTCGTCGCGAAGGTACTCGACCAAGGGGGAGACCGAATCACCGTCGCTGCGCGAAGCAAGCTCGGCCGCTTCCAGAATCCGATCGAGCGGGTATTTAGATCGGTAATGCCCCATGCCGTACGGCGTTGTGCCGGCGCTGCGAGAGTGAATCTCTCCCTCGGGCAGAAACCCGAGGTCGCGAATCCTAAGCGCTAGATCCTGTTGTGCGCGGCGCAGCCGCACGAGTATTTCCTGATGCGCCGGATCTCCGGCCAGGTTCTTGATCTCGTCAGGATCGTTCGCCAGATCGTACAACTCTTCGGCCGGCTTCTTTTTCCAGAATGCCTCCTGCGCTGCTGCAAGCTTTCCTTCTTCGAACAGGCGGTGCCACACCGTGGTCGTGGGGGTCTGGAACATGTAACTCACGTGTTGGCCGGGCGGCTTATGCGGCATGTAATTGCGCACGTAGACGAACCGACCATCCGTGGCGCTGCGCATCATGTCATACCGCTCGTCCATGCGACCGCGGAATCCATAGACGTACGGCTGCGGCGGCGCAGCGTGGGGACCGAGAAAAGCATGCCCCTGCATCCACGCAGGCGGCTCGATCCCCGCCAGGTCGAGCACCGTGGGGGCGAAGTCGACGAAGCTCACCAGCCGATCCGTCGCACCCCCGGCCTGATAATCGGCCGGCCGTAGAGCCCGAAACTTCTCGGGGATGTACACCACCAGCGGCATCTGCAACCCGGAATTGCACGCCGAGCGCTTTGATCGCGGCATACCGGAACCGTGGTCCGCGAAATAGAAAATAATCGTCGAATCAGCCAGGCCATCTTCCTTCAGTTCGCGCAGGCGTTTGCCCGCGTCGGCATCGGCCGCGCTGACACCGTCGTAGTATTGCGCCCAGTCGTGACGCACCTCGGGCGTGTCGGGATGATAAGCAGGCACGCGCACGTCGGCCGGATCATGCACGAGCGCGTGTGGACGCGTGCGAATCTGGCTCTCGTGACTCTTGGTCGAATTGAACACGGCAAAAAATGGCTGGCCTGGTGCACGATTTCGCCAATGACCTCTATTCGACGAGTCACCCCATACTTGGCCCAGACTAGTTACGTTGTAATCCTCTTTACTGTTGTTTGTGCAGTAATAGTTGTATAAACGCAGCAACTGGGGGAACATTTGCTTGCCGGTCGGAAACGCCACCATGCTGCGCATGTGCTCGGCGCCAGTCGAGGGTGCGTACATGCCCGAGATCAACGTCGTCCGCGCTGGCGCACAGACGGGCGCATTCGACCAGGCATGCCGATAGATCATCCCCTTGGCGGCCAAGGCATCGACGTTCGGCGTCGTGGCAAACTTGTCGCCATAGCAGCCCAGATGCGGCCCGTGGTCTTCGCTGGTGAGCCAAAGAACATTCGGCCGCGGGTCGTCAGCAGCCACTACGCCCACGTGCGCGGCCATGACAATGGCGATACAAAAGCAAGGGACCGCGCACAGAATACGCGACGAAAGAGAACGTCGGAGTTTCGACATGATCGTGATTCGTTTTCGACAATCGTGGAACTGAGCAAGCCAGCTACGCAGTCTAACCACGAATCGACAAGAATCACACGAACCCGCACCGCATCCCGCGCGCCCCGCGAGATTGCAAAACGCCGCCGCCCATTAAAGCGCGCCGGAGTCTACTGTCATTTGGCTGCCGTCACTTCGCGGGCGTCTCGGCCCTCTTTGACTTCTTCCGTTTGGGCTCGGGCTCGCCCTTGGTTAAGTCCTCGTCAGCGCGAACAATTGTGTAATACCCGACCTGCATCTCTTCGAACGTCTGCAGGCCGAAGCGAACGGCCTTATTCGGGTCGGGATTCGAGGGGTTCCCTTGGGAATTATCGAAATGCCCAATGCAAATCAACTGCGAACCCTTGGGCAGAAATTTCGGTTCCGTCAGGTCGTATCGCAGTTGCCAATTGAAATCGTAATGCGGCACATCCAGCAGCACCTCGCGCGTGCCGTCCGGCATTTCCGATTCGATGCGATACGACTTACCGCGATAGTGCATGTGCGGGAACAAGTTCAACAGCATCATGTCGCGGCTGAATTTCACCTTCGAGATCACCTCGTAGTTGTCGGCGTGCGGCGGAATCTCGAAGCCCGCGTTTACTGCCATGCCGTACATCACCTTTTTCTTCACGGTCGCGGCGTCAGCAAACTTCAAACCGACCATGCTGCGATCGGTTTGCGAGATGCCGTTGGTGGTGTAGTGCATCTGAATGTAAAAGGTCGAGCCGGCCGTGATCTTGATCCCCGTTCCTTCGGGATAACGCCAGGGTGGCATGCCGGGAGCATAGACCGCGATCATCTGCCCCTGTGCCTGCGCTTCCTCGGGACTGCGAATCTTCGTTCCCGGCGGCAGCGAGAAAAGCACAATATGGTGTACGACCGCGGTGTTACCCGGCCGCGCTTCGGCCATCGATAGCCATTTGTCTTCGGTGAAGCCGGGATCGATTTGGAAGTATTGATAGTCAACCACGCCCTCGGCCGGCACGGTGTACGACTCTTGCATTTCGTACACGGCATCCGGTTCGCCAATCTGCCACTTGCTGGCGAAAGTCGGCGGCGGCGGCAATTGTCCGCGATCCCCTTCGGGGCAGCCGTTGTCGACCCACGCCTTGAGCGCGGCCTTATCGTCGGCCGTCATGCTCGAATCATTGCTGAAATGGCCAAACTCGGGATTGGCGAACCAGGGGGGCATCCGCCCCTGGTCGACGACCTCACGAATCATGTCGGCCCAACCCAGCGTCTCTTCATAGCTGGTGAGCGCGAACGGCGCTAGTTGCCCTTCGCGATGGCACCCGACGCAATGCTTGTTGAGAATTCGCGCAACCTGGTTGCTGAACGTGATGTCGCCGTGCGGTTCCACCTTGCGCGTACGTCCGATCAGGCAGCCTGGCACGTCGCTTAACGGCTGTGTCACTTCCTTGCCGGCCAGAATCTCGTCGATCGCCGTGGCCAGTTCGCGCCGTTCGGCCTTTTGCTTGTGGTAGCCAATGCCGAATTGATCGTCGATCCGCCCGGCATAGCGCACCACGCGCTTTTCGTCCAATACGAAGACCTGCGGCGTTCGCTCGGCCGATAGCTTATCGGCGATCACGTTGCCGGCATCCCGCAACAATGGAAAGCCGACGTCAAAGGCCAGCACATAGCGGCCGATCTCGGTCGGCGTGTCCTGCACGTTGGCGTCGACGCCCAAAAACTGCACGCCGCGAGCCTCGTATTCTTTCGCCAGTTCCACCAGCCTCGGCGTGTAGAGCTTCACCAGCGGACATTCGGTACCGACGAAGGCCAGCACGATCACCTTGCTCTGGCGATAGTCAGCCAGAGCGTGGCTGTTGCCGTGGAAATCTCGCAGCGTGAAATCGTCGACGTGCTGACCGACCGAGGTCTGCTTCGCCCCCTGCGCCACGAGCGGCACCAGGACAACGACCGACCAGAACAAGAATCCCACCCCGGCGCGATGACTGCGCATCGATCAACCTCTCGTGTGTGCGGAATCGTGATGCGCGCCTCGACCAAGAGTTAATGCAACCAGTAGCTCAATAGCGCGCTATCGAAGTTCCCTGAACGTAACCGGCCCGATCAGGCGTGGCAACTTCTTTCGTCAGCTCGTTGCTATCGCGCTTCGACCTTTGCTGAAATCACCGGCGTATGCCCGTGTCGCTGGCACCAGGCCGGATACTCGTCGTCCAGCAGCTTTTGCGGCCAGGTTCCTAGCCAGGCGTAACCGTTGCGCCGCTCATAGCCGATGTCGGCCAGCTGCGCGCGAGGCACGCCATCGCGATCAACGAAGATCGGCTTTTCCGTCGCCAGGTCGTAAAATCGGGCCCACAACGGCGGCGCCGCCGGGTCGGCCACGATGATTTTATTTTCCCCCTTGGGCGCCTGCGGGTCGGGCTGGTAATCCTGACGAATGCCGGTTAGCGTCGCGTGATCGAACCACACCACCGCCGCATCGATCGCCGTGACGACCGCAGGGCTGGGCCGGTCGAGGCTCATCAGTAGCCGCACGATCCGTGTCGATTCCGAACCGCTCAAAGACGCCAGCTCGAACGTTCGCGCCGGCCGTGGCTGCCAATCGACGGCGTCGTGCTGCGCGCACCACACGGTCAGCCGGTCGTCGATCCGTACCTGGCAACGCACGATGCAATCAATGCCACGATCAAAGGCCGCGCCGGCGCGCTCGCGGCGCGCGGAATCGACGAACTGATAGCCGTCCGCGGTAGCGACTTCGCGCAACAGCGTCATCAGCCGCACCATCGTGTCGTCATTGAACGTGATATAGCGCGCATAGCCATCGCCCGGGGGAAAATACTGCGGCCAGCCACCGGTCGGATACTGGGCCGACAGGATATGGTCCAGCCCTCGCAAAAAGGCCTCGCGGTCTCGCCGCGTGCGCGTGACGTTCCACGAGCGGGCCAGCAGCCGCAGCTCATCGGTCGTGGCTGCGTTGTCGAACGTACCATGCAGTTTCCCTGGTTCACCCGCATACGGCGCCGAAACGCAATCCGTGTTCTTCGGCCAACTGGCGGCGGGCGATTGAAACGACAAGATGTTATCGAGCGTCGTCCGCCCGGCGGGCGTGCGAAACCAGTCGTCCGGCTTATGTAGAAAATCCCTGGCCCGCTCTTCCGCCCCGGCCGATCCAAGGGAAATTAGCAGCACGATCATCGGCCACGCCCAGCCAATAAACTCGCGGCGAACCTGACAAATTGCCGGGATGTAAGGCATGAATTATGTTTTCACTTTCGAAAACCACTGCTCGTTCTTGCCCAACGAGCCGAGGGGGTGCATGATGAATGTTTGGGCCGCTGCGCCGCCATGCCGTGCAGCACGCCCTCGACCGAAGGCAGGGTGTGCGAGGGGTCGCCGTCGAATCGACAGTGTCGTCGGAAGGACAGTGTCGTTCGACTGAGTTGCCGTTCGGGCGGCAGTGTTAAGTCGATTGGCGATCACCACCTGTGCGACGTTTGTATATCGATCGCCGATGCGGTAGCGCGGCGGTGGGGCGAACAGGAACATCATCATAACATGAACGTCAATTTGCTGGCCAAGTTCCTGGGGGATTCCACCTACGGGTTCCTGGCCCTGAACTTGTTATTCGGTTTGTTCTGCGCGATCCTCGTCTGGCGCCGGCTGCGCGAGCTGCGCTTTCGCAGCGACGACGAGCAGCAGCAGTTTCTCAATGAGCTGAACGAAACCCTCTCGGCCGGCGACTTCGAAGCGGCCATCGAGCGTTGCGAACTCGACCCGCGCGCGCTGCCGCAATTGACGCGGGTTGTACTGATGAACCGCGACCTGGATCAGGATGACCTCCGCCAGGTCGTCGCCGAACGGTTGCAGCGCGACGTGTTGGGACCGATGGAAAACCGCATCAACTGGATTCTGACCGTCGTTCGCAACGGCCCGCTCTTGGGTCTGTTCGGCACGGTGCTAGGCATGATGGCGGCCTTCGGACGCATCGGCACCGGCGAAAAAGTTCAGCCTTCGCAAATCGCCGACGAGATCGCCGTCGCCTTGATCTGCACCGCCATGGGCCTGGGCACCGCCATTCCGCTGGGCTATATCGCCAACACCTTGAACATTCGCATTCGTGATTTACAAGAAACCCTCAGCCACGCCCTGATGCGTCTGCTAAGCCGCTTCCGCCCCCCGGTGTGATTCCGACGCACCCCAAAAATCCCTCTCCCTTGGGGAGAGGGCAGGGTGAGGGCGATCGCCAATCCAACCACTCTATCAATAAAAGACCAAACCCTAACCTCTACCCGGCATGAGCGATTTCGCATCATCCTTCGAAGCCGGTTCGCTCGTTCAAAAGAGCACCGAGGAACTCGATACGCATGTCGACATGACGGCGATGATCGACCTGGTGTTCATGCTCAATATCTTTTTCCTGGTGACGTCGCTCGTGACGGCTCTGGCCGAGTTGAACTTGCCCGCCGCCACGCATGTCTCGGCAGCCGACATGGAAAACTCGCTGTTGATCAGCATTGTCGCCAAGGAGCGGGGAGACAAACCGTCGGTCTACATCGGCGAAGTCGGGTCTGGCGAACTGGTGCCCGACACCCAACTCGAAGAGCGAGTGGCAGCAGCCGTGCAGCAGGCGCGCAAAGATGGAAAAACGAACGTCGTGCTAAAGGCCGAGTATTTCGTGCCGCTGGCCACCACGGCGCGCATTGGCTCGGCCGTGGGCGCCGCCAGCGAAGAAATGAAACTCAACTTCGCCGTGATGGAGAAGGACTGAGGAAGTAGCCAGTAAACGGTAGTCGGTAGCCAGAAGCATCCCGATTACCGACTACTAACTACCGACTACTGTCGCAAATGATTTCCTTCCACTGCAAAAATTGCGGACGTCGATTGAAGATCGACGACTCCTTTGCCGGGCGCAAGGGAAGCTGTCCGCGCTGCGGTGTCGAGTTGGTCGTACCCGTGGCTGCCCCGCCGCCGGCCCCCGCCCCCAGCACCTCGGGCGGCGGCATGTCGGGCGGCCTTTCCGGCAGCAAATCAGGAAGCCTCGCGGGGAGCAAGTCGCTCAGTCGGTCAGGGCTCATCGCCACGGGCACGCCCAAACGGCGCAAGGGTCCACGGCCGCCGCTGGTTCGCCCCGGCTCGGCCAAGCTCGAGTTCAAAGAGATGATCGACATGACGGCGATGGTCGACATCGTCTTCTTCCTATTGATCTTCTTCATGGTCACGTCGTTCAATTCACAGCAGGCGTCGATTGAAATGCCCACGCCCGCGCCCCCGACCGGCGCCACCGGCAAGGCCACGGCGCGGCGCACCGTCCAGGATTTCGAAAACGACGCCGACTTTATCGTCGTTCGCCTCGACGCGGACGACACAATGTGGGTTGAAGAATCGGTCGCTATGACCCCCAACGACCTGGCCGCCAAGCTGCGACAACTATCCGGCGGCAGTGGCGGCAAAGGCAAACTCCTGGTCGTCGGCCACAGCGACTCTTCGCACGGTGCGGCCGTGACCGTAATGGATACGGCCCACTCCGTCGGCATCGACGACGTCCGACTGGCTGTGAAGGACGAAGAATAAACGCGTGGGCGATCACAAAGAGCGGTGCGACCATTAACCCCCTCTCCCCCGTGGGGGATAGCGTATGGTGGGGGGTAATCGCCCCATGATTGATTGACCGGTCGAATCTCGCAGGGCGTTACACCAGGTTTTCTCGTTCCCCGTGGAAGAGAAATCGGGCAAGTGGTAGTTCACTTGCGTTGACGATTCATTCGCAGCGCCCCCTCACCCTGCCCTCTCCCAGAGGGAGAGGGGTGTTTGCACTACGGCTGTAGTGTGGCGACGTAGTTTCGCAGCTCGGCCAGCTCGCGTTCGTAGCCGCCGGAGAGGATTGGGAAGCGGCACCACGTCTTGGGGTCGAGGTTCTCGTCGTCCAGATGAAACGACGGTGCATAACGCTCGCGTTTCCACTGGTTGCGGCACCACAGGCGAAAGAATCGCTCGACCCACAGGCCTAGCTGTGAAGGTGCGTACTGCTGGAATCGCGGTCGCATCTGCTCGAAGACCTCGACCGGCGTCAGCTTGTCCCGTATCGCGGCCCGTTCGATGGCGTCCAGCAATTCGTAGGGCATCAGATCCGCTTCGTCGGTTTGACCCGATTCGGCCGGACGCAGCTCGGCCGTTGGCGGCTGACAATTCACGGCCGCGAGCGCGGGAATTGGACGGCCGCCGGCGGGTCCTGCCACCTCGAGCCAGCGCAGCCAGGAGCGCAGATACGCCTTGTCGATGCCCGCGATGGGGGACAGGCCGCCGCTGGTATCGCCGTCCATCGTGGCGTAACCGACCGCGGCCTCGGAACGATTGCTGGTGGCCAGCAACAGGCCTGATCGTAAATTCGCGAGCATCCACACGCCCGGCGCGCGAACCCGCGCCTGAATGTTTTGCAGTGCCAGATCGTCCTGGCCCCAGGTTAGCTCGCGCCCGACCGCGCCCGACACCATCGCCACGTAATCGCGCACCAAGCGATCGACGTCGAATTCATAAAACTGGGCGCCGATCGCGTGAGCGACGCCGGCGGCGGCATCGCGAGTCGTTTGCGAGCTGTTCTGCGTCGATTGATAGACGCAAGTGACGAGACTCTTGATCAATTCGGCCGTCGAAGCAGCAGTCTGGACTGCCGGCAAATAGGCTAATTTTTGTTTGTACTGCTCCAGGCCCAGCTCCCCGGCCCCCAATTCGACCATCATCGCCGAGAGACAGGCCACGGCCGACGAATCGGCCCCACCGCTGGCCGAAATCACGACGCCGTTCGAGCGGCTCTTGCGCATGTAATCGAACAAGCCCAGCGAAACCGCGCGAGCGAACTCTTCCTCTTTGACGTGCGGGCCAGTCTCCCAGGCAGCGCGCTCACATTTGGCGCTCGTAGGCTGTAACCGCGGGTAGTCAAACGGCGCGGCGATCGTGGCCCCGTCGGTCTGTAGCCGCGGCTCGAAGCTGCCCAATCGCGACTGCTGCATGCGCGTGGCATCGACATCGACCACGGCGGTCGTCAGTTGCCAATCAGCGAATGAAAATCGCGGCCCGGTCGCGGCCAGCTTGCCACCGGTCGCGATGAGTGCGCCACCGTCGTAAATCGCGCGGCCGGCCTCGTTGCCCAGCAGATTCGCGTACACGTAGCTGACACCGAAAGTGCGCGAACCTTCGAGCACGAAGCGGTGGCGAATTTCCATCTTGCCGAAGGCGAAATGGCTGGCACTGGGATTAAGAATCACGTCGGCCCCGCGCCGCGCAAGCTCTGCTCCCGGTCGATCGGCCACCCAGGCATCTTCGCAAATCTCGAAGCCGACCTTGATCCCGCCGAGATTGAAATCGACGTCCCCCAGCGGAAAAGTGCCACCGGCGATCGTTACCTGGGCGTGCTCGCCGACCGGCCACGGCTTGAACCAGCGCGGCTCGTAATGAATGCCGTCGCCGGCCAGGAAACGCTTGGCCACGAAGCCCAGGATCTTGCCATTCGCGACCAGGCAGGCGGCATTGAACAGCGCGTGCTGGTACGGAACGGGCAAGCCTAGCGAAGCGATCAAGCCTTGCGTGTGCGGCACGATCTCGGCCAGCACGTCGGCGGCCGTTTGCTGGACGCCTGGAGATTGGAACGCGTCTTCGCACCCATAGCCCGAGATGCACAACTCGGGCAGGCACAGGATGCTGACCTGGTCGGCCTGCGCGGCGGCGATCGCCGCGAGAATTCGCTGCCGATTGCCGTTCCAATCGAGCGGCGTCTGGTTCAGAGCCGCCGCCGAGACTTTGACGAGCTTCATGAAACGGCCGTCGCCGAATGCTGGACGCGATTGATTTCCATGCCCTATTTTACGTCATGCACGGTCGGACGTCTTGCGCCACAGCAGTCGCGTCCGCCGCGCTTTAGCCCCCCAGGGATTGGCGCAATGCCGCCAACTCGTCGGTGTTCTTCTGGGTCTGGCCCACTAGATCGGCCAAATCAGAGCGAAGCTGCGCAATCGCGGTACGCAGCTCGGTCACTTCCCGGCGCAAGGCAGCGGTGTCGCCATTGTCGGCCGGCGCTGAGCGGGACGACTCTTCGTGACGGCCAGCCGGTTCGGCGGCAGGACGTGCCGAGGGCTGCGGGCTGGAATGGGACGGCGCCGGCGAGTGTGCTGGCGTCGGTGCGTGCGCGGGAGTCGCCGCATCGGTTGCTTGCGCATTGCGACGGACTTTTTCCATTTCCTCGGGCAGATAGAGCGTATGCGAGATGATCTGCCCACGCCCCTCGGGCGTCAGGGCCTGAACCAAACCCTTGGCTTTCAGCGAATCGAGCAGCGATCGTAGCGTGGCCAGGTCAGGAATCGGATCCATGCGCGCGACGCGGCCGCGCAAGTCACCTTCGGTTTGCGCGCCGCGCAGCAATAGCTCGGTCATGATCGACAGTTCGATTTTCTCGACGCCCAGCCATTCGTACATGTAGTGCCGGTATTTGCCGACACGTCCGCTTCCCTGGACCGCGGCAACGGCCCCCATCAAACGCAGTCGATCGACCGAATCCTCGATATGCTCCGCCTCGTACTGCGAAAGCGGGTAGCGGTTATTCTTTTGATTGCAGCCGGTGACCAATGCATTGAGCGACAGTGGATAGGCGTCCGGAGTTGTCTTCGCCTTTTCGACGAGCACCCCCAAAACGCGCCGGTCGATGGCCTTGATGGGTTGCCAGCGTGGTTGACTGGCCCCGTCCTCAGTCCCGGTGTTGTCATTCGTCATGGCTGTCCTGTCTCCGCCCTTGCCCTGATGATGCCCGTGAACCGAATTGCCTACTTCAGCGCGCCATTCACTATACGATCCGAACGGCAACGTTTATGCCATGCACCGCGCCGGACGTCCAGAGATACAGGTGACGCAAAATCTGCGAACCTTCGCCGCACTCTTTCCGCGCGCCGGTGCGCCAGGTAAGTTTGTGGTTGCGTTACCGGTCAAAATCTACTCCGCCGCCACATTCGCGCGCCTCATTAAGAAGGAACTCGCCATGAAAAAGTCGATCGCCGTCACTGCCGCGGTTCTGGTTCTCGTCGGGATGTCGTACGCCTGGAGCGCCGTGGCCGCCGATAAGGCCCCGGCCGAAAAGGGCCAGTTGCTTTCGCACAGCGTCTACTTCGCTCTCAAGGAGCCGACGCCCGAGGCGAAGCAAAAACTGGTCGATTCCTGCAAGAAGCTACTGTCGCAACATCCAGGCGTGGTCTACTTTGCCGCCGGGACGCTCTGCGACGAGGCCAAGAGCCCGCTGAACGTGCGCGACTTCGACGTTGCGCTACTCATGGTCTTCTCAGACCATGAGGCATTGCACACGTACGCAGCCTCGGCGGATCACCAGAAGTTCATCGCCGACAACGCCACGACGTTCAAAGGCGTACGTGTCTTCGACGCCGATGTGGATTACGTGGCCTCGCCCGGCGGCCATGCGGCCAAGTGACTGAATTCGAGACGCACGGATCGACGGTTAGCGACGTGACTCGCCCGGCGGGCCTGAGGTGACCTTGCGCGCGACATTACTGGTCGACGCGATGTACAGCTTGCCGCGGGAGTCGGCTTGCTCTTCGATCACCACGTCGGGCAGCTTCTCGCGTAATTGCGGAATGTAGATGTCCTGCGACAATACGAGAACGCGCGGGTGAGCCTCGCAAATTTCGCCGACTTCGTCGGTCTGGTCGATGTTGAATTGGCGGACACCCCGCTCGCGGTTGTAGAAGATCAGGCTGTCTTCATATCGGCCGAAGCAGATGATCGGCGTATCGGCGTCCCCTAACTCGCGCCGCACCGCTTCGACCTGCGCGGCCAGCGAGCGTTTAGTGGCAATGGTCGGGTAGATATCGGCAATGCCGATCGCCAGCACGGCCAGGGGCACGCCGGCAGCAAACATCCATCGTGCCGGCCGCTCGGCGAACGAACGTCGCGAGACGTACCAGTACAACACGGCGGAACCGAAAACCAGGATTGAGCTCTCGGCCCATTGATCCGATTCGCCCCGATCAAGGACGAAATCTACGACGCCCAGCACCATGCCGGCCAACAGCGCGGTGCGCGTGCCGTGGAACGGAATCCAGCGCTTCATCCGCGCCATGAACTTGTCGTTGATATCGCCCAGCACGGCCCGATCGAGCATGGCGCCAATCAGCAAGCTAATCATTGGGATCGCCGGCAGGATATACGGCGCGAGCTTGCCCGTGGCGAGCGAAAAGAAACCGACGGTCCAGGCCGCCGAAAGCAACAGGAAGCCCTGAGCCGGCGTACGACATACGGCCAGCGTCGTCGATCGGCGGAACAGATAGACGGCCAACACCGGCAGCAGAATCGAACTCGGGAACATACCGATCGCCAGGGCCGGAATGTAGAACCACCACGGTTCGACGTGGATCATGTTCGTCGTGAAACGCATGACGTGGTGTTCCCAAAAGAAGTATTTCAGGAACCCCGGTTCACGAATCGTCACGGCGATAAACCAGGGAAGGGCCACGGCCACTACCCCGGCGCCATACCACAGCCAATCGCGCAGCCGTACCGCGGCGCCGGCGTTCGAAGCTTCGGCACTCGTGCTGGCCGACAATCCGGCAATCCCCTTACGAACCAGCCACCGCGAGACGATCCACGGCGGCAACGTCAGGACCAGGGCCACGGGCCCCTTGGTCATCACGCCGAAGCCGCAAGAAACGGCCGCCAGCAGCCACCAGCCCCGACGTAACCGTGGGCCTTGTGTCGCCGTGTACATGCTCAGTAGCGAAATCGTCGTGAAGAGAGTCAGCAATCCGTCCATGATCAGAAAACGGCTGGCCAACAGAAAGCCGAGTGACAACACCAGCATCAGGGAACCCAGCAAGGCGCCTCGCCTGCCGACCAGGTGACGGCCGATGCAATACGTCGATACCAGCGTCCCCACACCCGCCAGGGCAGTCACGGTACGGGCCGCGTAATCATGCACGCCCAAAGCCCAAAAGCTGGCCACCGTCAGCCAGTAAAGCAACGGCGGCTTGTCCAAATAGAACGAACCTTCGCGGCGCGGCACCAGCAACTCGCCCGAGTCGAGCATGCCGACCGAAATCAAGGCATAGCGTGCCTCATCAGGCTCGATCAGCGGGAATGTCAAACGCGTAAACAGAACCAGCGCGGCCGCTGCCATCAGCAGCCAGACGTGCCAGGGGCGGATGACCGAGGCCGACGCGTCCGGTGAAGTAACCTGGTCAGCCCCGGGAAACATGACGCGCGTCCACCAGAATCGCACCGTCTCAGTCAGCGAGGCAACAACGCTCGGCAGAGAGATTTTGTTTTCAACCGATGCATACTTGCGCGGCGCCACGTCTACTTCGACAACCGACAGCCCGGCGAGCCGCGCCGTGGCCAAAAGTTCGGCGTGAATGAATTGGCTACCCGAGGTGGAAGGCAAAGCGAGCAACGTTTCGCGGCGTGCGAGCTTCAGCGCCCCTTCGCAATCGCGCACGTTCGTTCCCAGCAAGGCATCCGTCACGATGCTGTAGGTTCGCGAGGCGGTACGCCGCAGCCAGCCGTCCTGTCGATCGATGTGCGCTCCGCACGCGATCCCGCAATGCGGTCCCAATAGCACCAGGCGTGCCAGATCCTGCGGTTCGAGCGTTGCGTTCAGCCCGGCCAGCGCCACATATTCCTTCCCGGCCGCTTCGATCCCCGCGCGCAATTGCGTTCCGTAGCCGGCCATCGTCGCAGCAGGCAGAACACGCAGCGCCGGATAGAGCGTCGCCATCGCCGCGACCACGGTCAGCGTGCCGTCGGTGCTCCCCCCGTCGACAACTACGATCTCGTAGTCGCTGGTGACGGTCGACAAGGCTTCGTCCGCGGCGCGCAACATGCGGGCCAGATGCTTCTCCGCGTTGCAGACGGGCAAAACGAGCGAGATGCTCAAACGCGTCGCTTGAGGCGGAAGGCCTGAAAGCGAAACCAAAACAGGGCCGTCGTCGCGCTGCCGTGATGCATCCATGCTAGCTGCTGTCGCCTTTCCGTGGGAACGGGGGCGCGCGCAATGATCGAGCGCCCCGGATCGCCTGCCGCGAGTGGGGGTGTATAGGTCAAGCCAGCAGAGAGTGTCAATAGCTTCACGCGATGAACGTCCTGAGCCTCCCCCGAAATGCCCAGGACGCTGCGACCTGGCGATGCAATGCGCGGACGGCGCCATGCATGTACGGCGATGCCCTTGACCGTTTTTCCGCTTGTCGCGAGACTCCCACGATGCGATTGCTGCCGCGTTACGTACTGATTGAGCTATTGAAGGTTTTCGCCGTCACCGTGACGTCGCTGACGACGCTGATGATGCTGGTCGGTGTGGCCAAGGAAGCCATCGATCAAGGACTGGGCCTGGTGCAGGTCCTGCAAATGCTCCCCTACATCCTGCCGAACGCGCTGTTGTTCGCGCTGCCGGGCAGTACTTTGTTTGCCGTGTCGATCGTCTACGGCCGCATGTCGGGGGCCAACGAGATCGTGGCCATCAAGTCGTTGGGCATCAATCCCATGACGGTGCTCTGGCCGGCATTGGTCCTGGCATTTCTGTTGAGCCTGGTCTGCGTCTGGCTGAACGACGTAGCCGTGTCGTGGGGCTTCAATAACGTGCAGCGCGTCGCGATCGAGTCGCTCGACGACATCGCCTACGGCATGTTGCGAACGCAGAAATCGTTCGGCACGAATAAATTCACGATCAATGTGAAACGCGTTGACGACCGGCGCTTGATCAAGCCGGTGATTACCTTCACGGCCACCGGCACTACGCCACCGTACACGATCACGGCGCAGGAAGCCGAGCTTCGCTCCGACACGCGACGCAAGGTCCTGGTCATCGCCTTCGAACAAGGGTTGGTCCAGGCCGCGGGCCAGGCGAGCTACCACTTCAATCACGAAGAACGCGAAATCTCGCTGCAAGACGCCAGCGGCAAGCAAGAAACAAAGCATCATCCAGCGCATGTCGCACTGAAGGACGTGCCGGGCGAAATTCGCTGGCAGCAGAACGAAATCAACATCACCCGCCAGGACATGTCCGCTCGTGCCGCTTACGCGCTGGCCGTGGGCGACTTCGCCGAACTGGCGAAGCCCCACTGGGAACTAGAGCGCAAGAACCTGGAGTTCCTTGAAGGGCAACTCTCGCGCTTCTACACCGAGCCGCCGCGGCGCTGGGCCAATGGCTTCAGTTGCCTGTTCTTCGTGCTGATTGGCGCGCCAATGGCCATCCGGTTGCGCAATTCGGATGTGTTTACGAGCTTCTTCGCCTGCTTCCTGCCGATCCTGGTAGTCTACTACCCGCTGTTGATCTACGGGGTCGACCAGGCCAAGGACGGCAACCTGCCGCCGTACAGCGTCTGGCTGGGGAACATCATCCTCGCGCTATGGGGCGTGTGGCTGATGCGCCGCGTCGTCCGGTTCTGAACGGGCCTCGCCGGCCGGAACATGCTGTTTTTGCTCAAAGGCAAAAAAGCATGCTGCCGGCACGATGACGTTTCGAGGCGAGATTTCAGCGGGTCCTTTGGACTTACAGCGTGCGCCGTAAAGCGCGTTCGCGCCGCGAGGCGTTCGGGGCAGCCAGATGGACCCATTTGGCGACAAGCTGTTCGAGCTCGCCGTCCAGCCAGTGGCCAAATTCAGCCAAGGCTTGCTCTTGGGCCGCGGTCATTTGCGCGGTCTCGGTTTCGACGGCCGCAGTTTCGTGCCCGTGATTCGAATTCGCTTGTGCCCTGCGCATTGCCTTTCTCCCCATGTCTTTGGCTACCGGAGAGCGACTGAGCGAATGCCCCGCGACATCTCGGTAGCGGTGGGGGCGGCTTTTCTCAAAGTTCCGCCTTCACCTCTACTACGAAAGACAAGCGCAACTCGTTCTGGTTCGCTACATCCCCAAGAGGGAAAAAATCGCCAAATCCGGCAAAAAAAACAGCGAGAGCCCAAACCGTTCCTGCTGTTCGGGGAAGCAAGGCCGGCCGGGCTCTCGCCTCGACACGTCGGTGGGTAGATTGTTAAGCCGCCGTAAGGCTGAGATACCTGTCCGGCGAGAAACGCCCTGGATCGTCGCCCGGGGTGTTCCCACCGTATGGCGGGCTTTGAGTAGTTTATTTCTTGCCGAGAGCGCCTTTCATCCGGGCCACGCTGGCTTGAAACTCGGCTTCGTCGATCAGGCCGTCTTTGTTCTCGTCGAACCGTTCGAAATTCCGCTGAATTCGCTCAGGAGCTTCCTCCTCGCTCAGCTTGCCGTCGCTGTTCTTGTCGCCCGCCAACAGGCGTTGCCAGAAGCGGGCCGGATCGGGTCGCGCGGCCGACGGTTCGGCCGATTTTTCTGTACCGGTCCCCTTGGTCTTTCGATCACCCAGGAATCGCCGCACGCGATCGAACTCCTCGCGAGACAGCCCGCCGTCGCTATTGGTGTCTCCGCGCTCGAGCATTTTCGCGAAACCTTCGCGACGTTCGGCGGGTATTTCCTCCGCGACCACGCGACCGTCGCCGTTAGTGTCCAAGCGGCGAAAGAATTGTTCCGTGTCGTAGGCCATAGCGCCGCGGGCCTGCTCTGCCTGACCTTCAGTCGTGCGATCAGGCACTGGTGATTTCAGCCCGGCGACAAACTCGCCCCGGTCGAGCATGCTGTCGCTGTTCGCGTCGGCTTTACGTACGAGCCTTTTCCACAACCGCTCCTGAGCGGCTGAAATCTCGTCGGATGCAATGTGCCCGTCTTGGTTGGCGTCCAACTGCTGGAACAGCGATTCGGAATCGGCTTCGCCGGCCCGCGCGATCGACTGCCAGAGTGCAGACGACAAAGGCGCCAGCAATGCCGTCATCGCGATGGCTGCCACCATTGGTAGCGACCTGCCAAAGTGCGCAGGCCTACCGGCCCACTGCTGCCGTTCGACGGCCGGGGGGCAAAGCAAGCACATCTTGCGCTTGGGCGAAAAAAGTCCCATTTACGATTGAACCGGGCAACCTGCCAAAAGTTTCGCAGGTTGTGCCAAGTCCCCGGATTCAGTGTCCCCAGGGGTTGCCGTAAGGGCTTGCGGCGCCGATAGCTTAGGCGACATTGCCCCGTAGCCTTCGATCTCCTAGAATCCCCCCGATTATTTTGGTCGCGTCGACCGAACCGGGCCCTCGCGACCGGCGTAACAGGCAGAAGAGACCTGACCCTCGCGGCAAGGTGGCCGCGCGTCGGGTTCGATGTTGCACGGCCGCATCGTTGGCCGCACAACAGGCTCGTGGCGCGATGCATGAAATCAACATCCGCTCCGAGATCCGCATAGTCGGCAAATGTGCCAGCAATTGAGAGATAGGCACAACACCCAGCACGGAGGATTGGTTCAATAAGCCGCCACACGTTGGTCGATGTAACGGGTGCAGAGTTCCGTGCCCGCGAGGTCATGCCAACGTGACAGGGAATGCGGCGCCGGTAGTTTGAATGCGAGCGAGTCAAAGTCTCGTCTGCGAGTATTAGCTTCAAGAGGTTCAAGTCGGCCGCAGTCGTTGAGTAAGGTCCGGTCGGACCAGGCCGCAGGAACAGGAAAGCTAAGCAGCAAGACATTTGCCGTTTCGCGCAAGCTGGCGAGTTATCCCGATTCAACACACGTTTTGGCCGTATGTTTGCCCCCGTTGCGAACGGCGCGCTGGTACGCGCAGCATCGCAGAGCTGGTGAACATGCCCCTTGATGGGAGATAGAAAATGCAAATTCACGGTGTCACTCAGCTTCACGGCGCGCAAGCGATCAACGCTCCTCACGCCGCTACCCGCACCGATTCCACGGCTGTCGCACAGCGCACTAGCGCCACGGCGGACGTCGTCGATATTTCGGAAACCGGCCGTTTGATGGAAATGGCCGCTCAGCTTCCCGAGATCCGCGCTGATCGCGTCGCCGAGCTTCGTGCTCAGATCGCGAACGGCAGCTACGATACCGCCGAGAAGCTGGACCTGGCTGTTGAGCGCTTGCTCGACGAAATCGCCTAGTCATCGACTTCTGAGTGTCGGAGCGATTGGCCTCCTCCCCCGGCCAGGGCTGGCCGAGGGAGAAATGGCCCCCATTCCGGCACCTCCTGCATACCTAAACGACGCCTGGGACCTCGCGGCCAGGCGTCGTATCCTTTTTAAAGGCCTTTAGGATGGTCGCAGGCGCCGGCCTGCCGGAGAGGCGGCCCACGGGGTCGAAATGACGGGCAGCCGCAGTCCTACGACCTTTCTTGGCCGTCTCGCGAGCCGCTCGGAACCGGATGGGAACCGTGCCGGCCATTCGCCCCGTTTGTTTAAAAGCCCCGGTAATCTAGAATTGGGTGCTGAACCCCTCAGCGAGGCCTGCGAGCATTTGTGGATCGGGGCCAGGGCGGCCCTGATACGGCATTCCTCCCCGAGGGACTGCGGACGGAAGTTGCTTTCATGAGCCACGATTTCTCACTCGGCACCGTCGACGTCAATCTCTCGCCGTTGGAACGGTTCGAGGAGTTCCTGCAGAGCCGTGGCAAAAGAGTCACCCAGCAGCGCCGGGTGATCGTCGATCGGGTCTTCAGCCACCACGAGCATTTCGACGCCGACCAGCTACTCGAGCAACTCCGCAAGCAGGTCGGAGATCAAAGCGTCAGCCGCCCGACGGTTTATCGCACCTTGTCCGAGCTGGTCGACGCCGGCCTGTTGCGCAAGATGGTACTCAACGACCGCTCGGTCTATGAGCACGATTACGGCTATCCGCAGCACGATCATTTGCACTGCGAGAAGTGCGACAAGCTGATCGAGTTCTCCAGCGACGAGGTGAAGGAGATTCGCGAAGCCGTAGCCCGCAAGCACAACTTCCGCGCTTCGGGCCATCGACTGATCATCCACGGCGTGTGCGCCGATTGCAGCCGCCCCAAACGCGCCAACCGCCGACTGGATTTGATCTGAACGGTCAAAATCCCGGTTCGGCAACCCCTACACCCGCACTTGCCCCGTTACCGCGAGGGCATCGGCGTAGCGCTTGCGAATGGGCTCGACGACCGTCGCCACGAATTCATCGACCTGCTCGGGCGCCCGGCCGACGAACCGGCTCGAGTCGAGGGCATCGTCCAGATTTACACCTTTGAAGGCCGAGTCGCCGCGCAGTCGATCAAGCAGATCGTTCGGCTTACCTTCTTGCTTGACGACTGCGCCGGCTGCCTGGCTGTGCTGGCGGATGCGCTCGTGCAATTCCTGCCGGTCGCCGCCGGCGCTAGTGGCCACCATCAAAATGTTTTCGGTCGCCATGAACGGCAGCTCTTCGGCCAGGTGCTTGGCGATCACTTGCGGATACACCTCGAAGCCTGACGCGACGTTTTCGTACAGGATCAAAATCGCGTCGATCGCCAAAAATGCCTGCGGCAACGTTAAGCGGCGATTCGCGCTGTCGTCGAGCGTTCGTTCGAGCCACTGCGTGGCGGCGGTTTCGGCACCGCTCGATTCCAGGCTGATGACAAAACGAGAAAGCCCACAAATGCGCTCGGAACGCATCGGGTTGCGTTTGTAGGCCATGGCCGACGAGCCGATCTGGTTCTTCTCGAACGGCTCTTCCAGCTCTTTGCGGCTTTGCAGCAATCGCCAATCGGTGGCCGCTTTTTGGGTGCTCTGCGCGATGCCTGAAAGCGTCGCCAGGACTTGTGCGTCGACCTTGCGCGAATAGGTCTGACCTGTGACAGCATAGCTAGTCGCAAATCCGAGTCGCTCGGCGATGCGCTGATCGAGTTGCTTCACCTTTTCGTGATCGCCGCCGAAGAGTTCGAGGAAGCTGGCCTGGGTGCCGGTCGTCCCTTTGGCCCCGCGCGCTTGCAGGGTCGCCAGGCGATGTTCGATCTCGGCCAGGTCCTGCACCAGGTCGTACGCCCACAGGCAGGCCCGCTTGCCGATCGTGGTGGGCTGGGCCGGCTGAAAGTGCGTGAAACCCAGACAAGCCAGGCTGCGAGTTTTTATGGCAAATGTCGCCAGCCGATCGATGGCCGCCACCAGTCGCGAGCGTACGAGCTCGAGCGATTCGCGTAGCAGGATCAAATCTGTATTGTCGGTGACGTAGCAGCTCGTGGCTCCCAGGTGAATGATCCCTCGCGCCTCGGGGCAGTCATCACCATACGCGTGCACGTGCGCCATCACGTCGTGCCGTAACTTGCGCTCGTATCGTTCGGCGGCGGCGAAGTCGATCGTGTCGACGTGCGCCTTGAGCGCCGCGATCTGCGCCGCGGTGATCGGCAGGCCCAGTCGGGCTTCTTCCTCGGCCAGCACG
This sequence comes from Pirellulales bacterium, assembly GCA_036499395.1. Taxonomy (NCBI): domain Bacteria; kingdom Pseudomonadati; phylum Planctomycetota; class Planctomycetia; order Pirellulales; species Pirellulales bacterium. The sequence goes on along the minus strand of DASYDW010000095.1, from coordinate 146,668 downwards.
ACCCACAGCTCGCGCCAGGTACGAAACTTCCGTTGAGGACTCCACAGCCGCGACATCTCGGCCGAAGCATAACGAGCGATGAGAGGGTTGTCGTACTGATCCAATGACATGCGTTATCCAGGCAAAAGAATCGAAAGGCGCACCTCGGAGAAAAAGTCGCGCCGCACAAAAGGCACAGGTCCGCGATCGACCGATGCCGCACGGGCTGACCGATAGCGTGAACCAGGCCCAAGGCTCGTCCAGCGCCGGGCCGCGATCACGCTGCCAGAACACACATTATGCGAAATTCAGGCCGGGTTCGCAAAAGGGGGATGTGATGGGTAGTCGCTTACTCTGACGCAAAGATTTTCAGGGTCGGGATCGCCCGCTACCGGTTCCACACAAGTAGAATTGAGGCATGGCCGACGAATCGCCAACCCGCCGCCGCTGGTTCCAAGTCACTGTACGTAGATTGATTGACGCCGCCCTTTGGACGAGCGTCACTGTTGCTGCCTATTGTTTGACTCGATGGTGGAAGGCGCCGGATAGCAACCCGCTGCTCCTATTCGCGATTGTGGCTGCTCTAACAATTAGTCCATTCATTGCATTTGGAACGCTCTTAGGGCATCGGCTCCGTGGCCTCCTCGTGGGTATAACACTGGTTGGCGTCTATGCCATTGCGATCTGTATAGCGATCAATTTTGGCTGGGTGCCGTTTCCATAGCTGCGGGGCATCTCAGCAAGTCGTCCGCGCACCGTTTCACCTACGTAATATCGCATGCCCCGCGACCACCAGCATAACCCCGACCCCAACGTCACGGCCGCGCGGATCGTGGCCGAGTTCATATGCCCTGACAGAAGCGTCCGGATGCCCGTATCCAGTCGCTGGATCGATCGACTCTGGGTTCTAGTATCCTCTTAGGAAGCACCAACATTTGCCCTCTTCAGATCCTTCACCGGAAAACGACGATGGCTCCCGAACCACAGTGGACGGTCGACATTGAAGAGCTGGGGCGATGTGGACTGATTCACTACAGAGAACGCGAAAACTCTGCCTTGTTCGATTGGGAATTCGCAGCTGCCCCAGCGGTCGTCTTGATATGGCCGCGCGACGCGAATCAGTGGGAGCAAATCCACCCTTGGGCATTCGGCCGCAAGGTCGAGATTATGGAAAACGTGGCACGCGACGTTTGCCGGCAAAAGGCACCGGCGTGCTCATTCAAGATCGATGAAGCCAACTCCCTCATCAATATCTTCGAACCCAGCAAGAATCCAACACCGTGAAGATTTCAAAGTGAATCGCTACTGACGAGGTGGCGCAGGATGACTTTAAATTCCCAGTCGATCGGGTTAGACAGCAGTTGTAGAATACAGCCATGTTCGAGGCACCGAAGCGTCCGCCGCGATCTCGAGTGATTCGCGCCTGTTGGTTGATCGTTTATGCGATCGGACACTTCGTATCCGGGGGGCTATTGTTTTGGCTGCCGTGGATCTCAAACGACAAATCGGCGAATGGTCCGAGCCGCCGATACCCGATGAACGCCGCGGGCGACTTCTATGTCCTGGATCAGTGTTGCATCACGTGCGGCGCGCCGGAGCATGAGGCACCGGACTTGATGTCTCACGAAGAAGGGCCAGGAGCCTATGCTCACTGCTATTTCAAGCGACAACCCGAAACGGCCGCGGAAGAAGAGCAGGCCGTGATGGCGGTCGTCGTTGGCTGCTGCGGTGCGGTCCGATATGGTGGCCGTGATCCTCGCATCATCGCTCGCCTACGGGGCCTTGGGAAACGGGACGCCTGCGACGCCCAACAACCAGACATCCGACAAGCATAGCGATCGGAAACACGGCAGTCGCGACTTGAGAATCGATTAAGCCGCCTTGATCGTCGACCTTATTTCTCCCGCACCATCAGCACGTTGTTGTCAGCAACGCCGAACAGCGAGCGGAATGGGCCGTTGTGGGTGCCGCAGCTCGGACGTGTCGGGTACCAGACGAGATTCATAGCCAGGCCCCACGATTCTTGCGTGGCGCCGCCGCCGTCCTTGCCCTGGTCCGGGATCAGGTAGTTGAATCCGCCGATCAGGTCCCACTGGTTCGACATGTGAATGCGGTGATCGGCGCCGACCAAACCGCCTGAGCTGCCGGTAAAACCGCCCCAGATGCGGAATTGATCGCCGTTGGCGAAGTTCTTGCGATAAAAGAAGGTGTTCAGGTTCACGGCGTTGAACGTCAACGGCACGCCGTTGACGACTTGCGATTGATCGCTGCCGGTGACAAAGGCGCCCCAATAACCAATTTCGTTCCCGCCGCTAAAGATGTAGCTCAACTCGCCGCGGATCTGCTCGAAGCGGGCCCGCGTGTAGAAGCGGTCGTCCAGCCAGTCGTATACCGCACCCCCTTGCCATCCTTGTCCGCATTGCGGGCGATGGTACAAGCCGACGGTCAAGAATGACTGCTGCCGCGAGTTATTGAACGCGTTCGAGATATTGGTGCCCGACAGATCGCTCTGTACGAACTGCGCACCGACCTGGTAGCCGATGCCATATCGATGCCACAGGGCACCAGCGAAGTTAACACCTTCCTGAAAGCCGAAGTTGCCATTCTTCCCCTGGTCGAGCCCGCCTTTGAAGGCATGCACGCCGGCGAATATCGACGACTCGTCCAGCCAACGGTGATGGCAACTGATGCCGCCGCAGCACTCGCCGCAGTAGGGGCAAGGAGTCAGGTACAACGGCCGGCCGAATTCGTCGTAGGTGACCGGGCCACCATCGTCGTAGAAATCGCCGCCCTCGTCGTAGCCGTCCGTGCCGTAGCCATCCCCATCGTAGCCATCGGGGGCATAACCGTCGTTCGAATAACCGCCGGGCGCCGCATTGTTTGGCATGTAGTTGCCGCCGTCCGGGTAAGCGACCGAAGGAGCGCCGTTCGGATAGACCACATTCCCGCGCGCCGCGCCAGGAACGAATTCCGCCTGCGGCTGCGGCGAACTGTTGCCCGGCGGCAATTCGTACTCGGCGTTCATGGCCGTGGGACGATACCGGGCGCGCGACGCCATGCGCGGCGCCGGAGCTTCGAGCAGGTCGCGGCGGGGCATGACATTGATGCCCGAGTTGTCTGCCGCGCCAGGTCGAAAAGTCGGTGCATCGGAAAGCTTGGCGCGCTGCGCTTCCTCGCGCGAGGCACGCCATTGGTAGCCAACCTGGTGGACATGGTCGTCATGGACGCGCGGCGCCCGTTGTCCGTAGTCACCGTCCCGATCGTCGTAACGACGCGACGCAACGCGATTGTCGGCGGGCCGCCGATCTTCGCGGTTTGCGCGATAATCGCCTGCGACCTGTTCCTGCGGCGCGGCATACCGATCCGGCAGGCGCGGTGCCCGTGCATTCACCGGCGGACGGCGATCGTATTGCGGTGGGCGACGGTCGTTGGCCGAATCTGCTTCGTGCGAAACCCGTTCTACGGGGCGCCGCGGACGCCCGCCGTCGCGGGGCGGGGCGTCAAACTGCTGGTCATCGCGGCCAGCGTCGTAGTCGGCAACGCGAGGACGCGGTGCCGGACGGCGTACTTGAGCGGCGACAGGTCGGGCGCGATTGATCGTTTCGTACTGCTGCGGAGCGTCCTGGTCGTAATCCTCTTCGACCGCGGGGCGAGCGTCGGCACCGCGCGGATTCTCGTAGCGCCAGTCACCCGTGGGCGTCGGGGCGCGTTGATAGTCAGGTGAATCGTCGTAGGAGCGCGACTGGGCGTGCAGCACGTTACCGCAGCACACGACCGCCAGAGCCGCGACCACGACCATCCCCCGATGGATCAACTTCGTCCCGAACCGCTCGTTCATCGCGATCACCTTCCTAGCTAGCTTCACGAAACAGGTCCCACCGTGCTAGCACGGAGTGCACTGTTAACAGCCAAACTATCGGCCCCGCGTGTGACGGAACTTCCGTTAAAATCTTCGCGACCGGAAAAATTTCACCAAAACCCGCGGATTCACTAATGCGCAAAGTCGCGCGTGGTAGCGGCGCATGCTGGGCGCAAATTCGCCATGAAACAGTGGGGAGAAGGGCCGTTAAGCCCCGAAGGCCAGGCTCAGAGCCTGGGCCAGGTCGTCACGCAGATCGTCGAAGGCCTCGAGCCCGACGCTCAAGCGGATTAGCCCGTCGCTGATGCCGAACGCTTGCCGCGCCGTCGCGTCATAGCTGGCATGCGACATCGTGGCCGGGCATTCGATCAGCGACTCGACTGCCCCCAGGCTGACGGCCAGGCGAAACAACTGCGTGCTCTCCACAACGCGCGCCGCTTGCGACAGCTCGCCGTCGATCTCGAAGCTCAGCATGGCGCCAAACGCCCCCTGCATTTGCTGCGCGGCCAGCGCATGCCCCGGATGCTTTGGCAAACCGGGATAGTAAACCCGGCGCACGCGGGGGTGGCTGGCCAGGTACTCGGCGATCTTTTGCGCCGTGCGTGATTGCTCGCGGACGCGCAATTCCAAGGTCTTCAAGCCGCGCGAGCAGAGAAACGCTTCCCAGGGGCCCATGACCGCCCCCGTGGCGTTCTGAATGTAGTACAGCCGGTCGCCGAGCTCTCGATCCCCCACGACCAGGGCGCCGGCCAGCACGTCACTGTGACCCCCCAGGTACTTCGTCGCCGAGTGCATCACGATGTCCGCGCCCAAGGCGAGCGGTCGCGTCAAGACCGGCGTGGCGAACGTGTTGTCGACACCCAACAGCGCCCCGCGCTCGTGCGCTATCTGGGCGCAACCCGCGATATCCGTGATCGACATCAGCGGGTTGCCCGGCGTTTCGATCCACAACAACTTGGTGGATGCCGTGAATGCCGATTTGACGGCCGCCAGATCGGTCGTCGAGACAGTCGTTACGCCCACGCCCTGGCGTTCGAGAATCTTATGCAATAGTCGATAGGTGCCGCCGTACAGATCGGCGCTCGCTACGACGTGATCTCCTGGCGAAAGCAGCATCATCACGCAGTGAGTGGCCGCCATGCCCGAGGCAAAGGCCAGCGACCGTCGACCGTCTTCGAGCGAGGCCAGAGTTGTCTCGAACGCTTTGCGCGTCGGATTGCCGCTGCGCGAGTAATCGAACTCTAGGCTGGGATGGGCTCCCGGCTGAACGAACGTGGTGGCCAAATGGATGGGCGGGATGATCGCGCCAGTCTGCTGGTCAGGCTCCTGACCGACATGAATCGCACGCGTACGGAACTGCATGAAAAAGGCTTCCTCGGATCGGGTCACAACACTCGGCACGCCGGCGCGTAACGCAGGGCACGACGCGACCGGGGGCGCATTGTGCATGGGATCGCCGGACAGTGTTCCGCCGACGACGGTTCACAGTCGGCCGCGCACGGTAGCGCCTGTGTCAACTAACTGGCGACGAGCCGGGCGAAGGCGCACTTCGATTGATCGAGCAGTGCTTTGTAACACGAGTTCTCGATGTCCTCGCCCATCAGCTCGACGTCGTAGTCGCCGTTGTAACCTCCCCGAGCCAGCCCGTCGATGATCTCCGACAGCGGGACATTCCCTTCGCCCAGGCGGGACCGATTTTGCTCGCGCTGCGGTGGCTCGCGGCCGTCTCCCAGGTGGACGATCGCGATGCGGGGGGCCAGGGCCTGCAGTTGCGACCGCACGTCGTGATCGTGCCCGAAATGATAGGTGTCGAAGACCAGCCGGAGGTTCGGATCCCCCACGGCCTCGATCATTTCCAGCGTCCCCTCGATATCGGTCAAGAACGTCCATTCCGCGGCGCAGCCGGAGTGCATCGGCTCGATGGCCAGACGCACGCCTAGGCTGCCGGCCAGGCCCGATAGCTCGCGCAGGGCGTCACGCACCAGGCGCCGGGCGTGATTGTGCGTGTGACCCGCTCTGGCGCCGGTGTAGACCACCAAGCAGCCCGCCTGCATCATCGCGGCCAGTCGCACGGCCTCGAAGGCGTCGTCCAGGCTCTCGCGAAAGGTACGGCCGTCGCTGCCGGTGAATCCGCCGGCCCACAACAGGCTCGACACGGCCAGACCGCTTTCGGTCAGCAGCTCGATCCCTTTATCCTCGCCGTAGTCGGACAACTTCTGCCGCCAGACACCGATGGCCGGAATACCGGCGGCCTTGTAATGGGCGACGTCTTCTTCGAACGACCAGCGGTAGGTCGTCATTTCGTTCATCGACAGCCGTGCCATGCGCGATCGCTCCTTCGGGAATCGTCGTAGAATTGCGCGCCGGTCCTCCAACGCACAACTTCGATGAGACACGCTAAACGACTTGCTTCGCCCCCGCGCGCGTCAGGTAATTCGACAAAGCCCACGAGGTGATTGCTGTCCTGGCAAGAAGCCCGTCCAGCATGGGGCGTGTCGAATACCGCGCAGGTGGTAGTATCGGAAATCAGCCACGATGTGTAAAGCGGCAGACCGGATTGGTCAAAAACTCCGCGTGATGGACGTCACTGAATGTCGGGTCCGTCGTCGCCCGTTGACTCAAATTGCGCACGAAAGCCGATCAGCAGCGGGTGAAGGTGCGCATCGACGTCGTCCCGTGTTTCATTCATGCATGCATCCTCGAAGACATGCACCGTGGAAGTTCGGTCTGGCTTGGTCACACGATGAGCTAGCACCCGATAGTTATCGCGACTTAATTGAACGTCGATTTGCCGATACCTATCGCCATCTTGGGCGTGCTTGGGAACTGCCGTTACGAAAATCGTATCATCCCGAACGTCACAAGAGAGCTGAAATCGTTCCTGCACTTCTCTTTCGTCGATCCTCGAGCAAAGCGGCAATACATCGTCCATAGACCCTAGGTTGGCTGCGACGAATGAATGAATGTCGAAAGCAGTTAGCCATTGTTGGATCGTCGACATCGTGGCCAGTTGATCGACATAGGTCTTCGCCAACAAAATTTCGCGCGCCGTGACACGCATATAGGTCTTGTGTCGATGATCGAGCACGAGCAGCGCCCCGCGCTCCCAGGCAATCGTGTCACGACCTTCGATCGTGTAAAAAGCTTGCCCCGTTTCATTCCAATAGAAACGGCCCGACTCACGGCGTCCGTTAGAATTAAAGGTGGGGTCGTAATTGAATCGTGTGAAATGCGCGTCCCAAGAGTTCAGGTCCCGCGACGCTTTCGCCCACTTTCCGAAAATGGAATCGGTCGAGACCGGCTCGAAAGCAGATAAAGGAGCGGCTGCCCAGTTAAGAATCAGCGCCAGCAACGCCACGGTCTTTCGCATAAACCACCTCCATGGGACCACGCGATCGGCAGCAAGAAATCGGGTGGAAAGATGAGTCTAGCGCGCGAGCGCACACGAGGCAACGCGAATCGGTGTCGCAAAAGCGGGCGCTTTCAGCTTTACCCACCCGCTTGCCGCAGCTTCATGTAATAGCGCTGCACTTCGGCCACGCAGGAATGGCCGTCGGGGGCCATTGATTGGCAGCGGGCCTCGGGGGACTTTGCTTTTTCGATAATGGCCCGCACGCGCGTGACACCGCGCTCACGGATATCCTGTTCCACATCGTCGCGCGTCAGGCCAAAGCAACTGCATAAAGGGGCCTCGGGATCCTTCGGCCAGACCGGGTAACGCAACTGCTCGATCGTGGCCACGCGCTCGAACGTGTCGAAGTACACCACTTCGCAGCGCGGGAAGGGGCAGAACCAGGCCGTCTCGGAAAGGTTCGCCAGTGCCGCCGCGTCCAAGTGCTCGCGCACGGCTTCGACGGTCGCCGCCACGGCTAGCGATCCGCAACGCGGACAATGCCGCTGTCCCGTGTCTTCCGGTTCTCGTACGAAGGCCTTGTTCATACTCGTATCATAATCGCGCAGAGCACCGCGTGGATGTTGTCGTCGTGAGCAATTCGCCCTCACCCTACCCTCTCCCGGAGGGAGAGGGGTTTTCATACTAACCTACGGCGTGCAATCTTGAACGCTGCAGGCTGACCGTGGACCGCTAACCCGCGGCGTGCGGGCGCGGTTGCTGCTGTGTGCTGCAATGGAACGTGCCCAGGCCCCACACGAGTTCGACCGCTCGCAGACCACGCACTTGCCGGCCAGGAAACAGTTGCGCTAGCCGTTCGAGGGCCACGGCGTCGGCCGGGCAGTCGAATGTCGGCACCACGACCACGCCGTTGGCGATATAGAAATTCATGTAGCTGGCGGGCAGCCGACGATCGTCGTAGTACACGGCCTTGGGCATGGGGAACGTGACAAGCTCGAGCGCGCGCCCCTCTTGATCGGTCGCGGCCTGCAGCCGCCGCAGATTGTCGGCAAGCGCCTGGTAATTCTCGTCAGCAGGATCTTCCTCGACGGCCGTGACCACGGTGCGCGGTCCGACGAACCGGGCCAACTCGTCAATATGTCCGTCGGTGTCGTCGCCGACAATTCCATGGCCCAGCCAGATCACGTGCCGGCCGACGCCGTAATCGATCAAGTATCGCTCGATGTCTGCGCGCGATAGGTGCGGGTTGCGGTTCGGATTCAACAGACACTGCTCGGTAGTCAACACGGCTCCGAGCCCGTTCACGTCGATCGCGCCCCCCTCGAGAATGATTCCCGGTTCGAAACGGCGCATCCCGAGCACGTGCGCGATCTTGGCGGGGACTTGGACATCACGATCAAACGGTGGGTATTTGCCGCCCCATGCGTTGTAACCCCAATGCACCAGAGAGGCAGGCGCGCCAACCGGTCCCTGCAAGAACATCGGCCCATGATCGCGCGTCCAAGCATCGTTCGTGGCGATGTCGTGAATCGTGACGTTGGGCACGTTCCCTACCATCGAGCGCGCTTCGGCCAGCGTGCCGGGCGCGCCGGCCAACACATGAACGTGCTCGAAGGGGGCGAGCGTCCGCACCAGGCTTTCCCACACGCCGGGGATCGGACCGAAATTTCCCGGCCAGCTTTCCAGATTGTGCGGCCAGGAAAGCCAGGTCGCCACATGTGGCTCCCATTCGGCAGGCATCCGATAACCAAGCGAGGCGGGCGTTTCGACAGCGGTCATGAGGGAGAAGTTGCAGGCGATTGAGGAAGCCGGGGACGCACGTGGCGGGCCAGCTTACCGCGCAGGCAATTCGTTGGCCAGGAACGCCGCGATCATACGATTGACGAACGCCGAATTTTCCAGGGGGGACATGTGCCCAGCATCCGGCACGATCGTGAACTGGGCTTGCGGGATCGACTCCGCCAGTTTGCGCATCTCGCCCGGAGGGCTGATCGCATCGTCGTGTCCCACCAGAACCAACGTTGGCAATTTGATGTTTGGCAATAAATCGGCCGAGTCGGCTCGCTCGGCCATGCCGCGCAGTGCGGCCGCAATGCCGCGTGGGTCGGTGGACACGATCATCTCGCGCATAGCTTCGGCCACGAGCGGCTGCGCCTTCGCGGTGTTCGGCCCCAGCAGCTTCGGCAGCATCGCCTCGGCTACGATGCCGGACCCCTCAGTCAACACGCGATCGGCCAATTGGCGGCGCCCGGCCGCGGCCTCGGGCGTATCGGCAACGCTGCGCGTATCACATAAGATCAAGGAACGAACCCGCTCGCGATGGCGCCGCAGGAACTCGAAGGCCACGTAGCCTCCCATCGAAAGCCCGCACAGGCAGACGGGATCTCGAAGGTTCAGCCCGTCGAGAATGCCGGCCAGATCATCGGCCATTTGCGCCATCGTGACCGTGCCATCGGTGATGGTGCTGCCGCCGAAGCCGCGTAGATCAGGAGCAATCAGATGAGTCGTTTCGGCCAGCTCGTCGAGCTGCCGCATCCACATGGCATGGTTCAGCGGGAAGCCGTGAATGAAAACCACGGCCTGACCACGACCGCGCTCGAACACGTTGAACTGAGAGTCACCAACACTAAGTCGCCGCATAACTCACTTGCTCCGTCGAAGGCTAAGACCCCTTGTGCTGCGACTTCTCAAGCTCCGCTTTGAAGAGCGTCAATTGCTTTCGCATTTGGCCTGAATGCGGATCAAGATCCACGGCCTTGGTCTGGGTTTCTACGGCGCTTGGCAGATCACCGCACGCATAATGACAGCGCGCCAAGGTATCAAGGTAACCGGCCTCGGATTGGCGGACCTCTTTATCGTCGGATTGCTGGCGCACCAGTTCCAGCGAACGTTCGCTGTGGCGCCGTGCCTCTTGGGGATCACCTTCGGTATTCGCGATCAGCCAGGCGACCTGGTTATAGGGAGTTGGATCGTCGGGCGATTCTTGAATCTCGCGCCGGAACCCGTCGATGGTTTCATGCAATAGGCGGCGCGTCTTATCCTTTAGCTCGGGATCGAGATTCGGGAAACGAAACAACGCGATCAAGACGTCGATCTCTTCCGGGTCCTGCTCCAATCCGGCTTTCAATTCCGCGAGTTGCTCGGTGCGGTTTCCTTCGGCATCGTGGTAGCAGGCACGGAAAAAATGCATGCGGGCCCGCATCGTTTCCACCGTCCCGAAACGGTCAGCCAGAACTTGGACGTCGCCGTCCTTCTTTTTTTCCTTGGCGTCGCGGGCGTTAACCGCCCCTTCCCAGACTCGGGCTGCCAGGCGATCGTCGCCTTGATCGTGCGCCAGTTCGCTCAAGCCGCGCTGAGCGAAGATCGTGATGAAATCGCCCGGCCCGCCGGTGTTGATGACGTGCATGAATTCCCGCTGACACCAGGCAATCATGCCGCGGCGCTGTAGCTCACGAGCTGCTTCGACGTGCTGAACCAATTTGTCGAAGGCATCCCCCTGGTTGAGCCCCAGGGCTTTGTCGGCCAATTCCTGCCCTTGTTGTTCGTTGCCGCGCGCCTGCTGCGCCTGCGCCAACGTGTACAGCAAAATCGGCTCGTGGTCGATTCGCTCGGCGAACCGCTTAGCGACTGTATCGACGACATCCCAAGCTTCCTGCTCGACCAGCCAGCGCACCAACTCGGCCAGGGTTTCGCTGTGTCCTTCTTCGAGTTCGACAATCCGCATCATGGCCGCCACCGCGTCATCGCGGCGATCGAGCTTCCGCAACGCAGCGACCTGTTGCCGCCACAGCGCGCAAACAATCTGCGGCTGCGTTTGCGGCGGCGCTATGCGTTGCTCGAGCTCAGCCAGTCGACCCCAGGCATCAACCCCGGTGGCCGGATCGCGCTGCGCGGCCAGATAGGTTCGCAGCCATTCCGCCGCCGGCCGTGGACTGTTGCCCAGAACGTCCTTGATGGTTTGCTCGCGCGCCGCCCACCGGTCCGAACGTACTTTCTTTTGCTCGATGATCGCCAGCGCCGCCTGCTTCGACATGATCGGCGATTTGTCGAAACGAACCAAACGGCACAGCACGGCCAGCCCCTTGTCATTGGGCAGGTCAATCAACGGGCTGATTGTCGCCAGATGGGCCGCTTCGTCTTTCAGTCCGTAGTTATGCAGTTGCCGTTTGACCTCCGGCGGATCGTCCGGGGTAGTCCATTCGATCTGCATCTGATTCACAAGGCTTTTGGCGCGCGACGCGACTTCAATATCATCGTTGTCCGCCGCGACCTCGAGCGCATCGAAAGCCTCGAACCCGATCTTGGCAAGCTCGTTCTGAGAGCGCTCGCGAACGAAGTAGTCGTTGTCGCCCAACTGGCCAATCAACATCTGAACACGCGTGTCCAGGGACGCCGTATCATCGGCCGTAGCGTGACCGGTGCCGGCCGAGAGCGTGGCACTGAAAACCGTCAGCCAGCGCAGACTTGTCAGAAACTGGCGCATGCACACCTTTCTGCATCGGGCCCGAGTAAGTGGCCACCTGTAGCTAGGATAGCTGAAATCGGGCTGTGTGGGGAAAGGCCCCTGGGCCGGGATGCGGGGGTCCGACAGCTATCGGACCGGCTGATCCGCAGATCGCGATTCTCCTGCACGACAACCAAGGCTGTCCGCCGGCGCTCATTGCGCGGCTTTGACGGCCAACTGCTCCTCGACCGCCTCGTCGATCATTTCCGGGCGAAATTTGATCGTTGGATCCGAAGGAGAAATGCGCTTCACCAGATTGCCTGCACGATCGTAAATCGCGTAGTTCGGCAGGGCGCCGTCGTAGTCGAATTCCTCGGCCGACGACTCAGCAGCGCCGACTTTGCTGATCAAATTGTCGAAACCGGCCCCTTTGCCAGCCAGGAATTTTTGCACGTCCTCGATCTCGTCAGGTTCGTCGAACGAGAGCGCGATCACGGCCAACCCCCGATCACGGTTTTTTCGCCACAACTCGACGGTGTGGGGAAACTGCTTGACGCATGGTGCGCACCAGGTGGCCCAGTAGTCGACCAGCACGACTTTACCCTTGTGGGCCGCGATGGCTTTCGCCAGTCCTGCCTTGTCGACGACGATTACCTTGATGTCGGCCGGGTTCAGGTCGGCTTTCGATTCGGCCGCGGCGGCAACGTTTGCCGCAGGCCAGGCGGTCGCCCCTGTCCACGATTGCTCGATAGTCCAGCCCGACAGGCAAAACCAGGCAACCACTGCTGCCGCGAAGCTGCAGGCTACACGTGCGTACCGTGACATGGATGTAAAAGCTCCTCTGATGGTGCCGCTCGTCGTCACTCGATCAATGCTGCGCGATCGAGCGATTACTTAGCGGCCATACTCAATGCCGCAACCCGTGGCGCGAATTTCTTGCACTTCGGGAGCCTTACCCGACAGCACGGCATCAATCGCATTGCGAACGTACGGCTTCTTGACCTCGGTGGCATCCATCCAATTGTCGTCGATGGCGCCCATGTAAACGACTTTGCGATCGGCATCGAGCACGAACGCTTCGGGCGTCTTCTGCGCGCCATACATCTTGCCCGCCGCTTGTGAAGGATCGGACAAGTAGGGAAAATTGAAGACCTGTGCCGCGGCCCGTTGCTTCATGTGCTCGAGGCTGTCTTCCTCGCCGGAATTAACACAGATCGCCACGACCTGGACCCCCTTCGCCTGGTAATCGCGCTGCAGGTCGACCAATCGTTGCTCGTACTGCTGTGCCACCGGGCAATGGTTGCAGGTGAAGATGACCACGACCGCCTTCGCATCCTTGTAATCCTGCAAGCTGTGTTGCTTGTCGTCGGTGCCACTGACGGTGGGCCAGGCCGGCGCGGCACTGCCCAGGCTCAAGACCTTGTTGAACTTGCCAGCCACGGCCGTGCTCGCCAGCATCGCCACACAAACCAGGGCGATCGGTAAAGTCTTGCGCATCGCGGAATGCTCCTGAGAGTCAGGGACCAGTAGAATTGGAAAACCACGCCCGCCCTATAATGCATCATGGCAGGGCGAGGAAAATTGGGCAGGTACGGGACGAGGCCCCGGCTGGGCCCCAGCAGGCTAAACCTAGTTTCGCGGGTTCCGAAAGGTGTGTCAATCGAGCTATTGATCCCCGCAAATGGGGGCAAGGTTATCGACCGCTTGATGATCGGCGCGCGTTGCCAGCGGCAACCGGCACTAGCAAACCTTGCTGTTCACTAATTGTTCTTGCAGCGCGAACGATTTCCGTTTGAAATGCGTCCACTGCTTGCTTGGTCGACGATTTGCCTGCCTACCCGCGCCGTCGGCCGACTTCTCTGCCCGCGGTGTGCCCCGTTTGGAGATTCTGTGCTTCCTTATTTTTGGATGCTCTGTGGAGCATTCGCCTTTGCATGCATGGGGGCATTTGCGCACGGGCTCGAAGGCTCGTGCGATTGGCAGGTCGTGGTCTTTGTCCGCGCCATCCTGGCCACGCTGTTTGCGACCGGCATGGTGCTGTCCGGCGGAGCCCGCTTTGTCATCTTGCGGCCGAAGACCTTGTGGGTGCGCAGCATCGCCGGCAGCGTCAGCATGCTCTGCACCTTCTACGCGCTTCCAAGATTGCCGATTGCCGATGTGCTGACGCTGGCCAACATCTTTCCGGTCTGGGTGGCGCTGCTTTCGTGGCCTCTGTTGCGCGAAAAGCCTTCGGCCGGCGTCTGGGTGGCGATCGTCTGCGCCGTGGCCGGCGTCTTCATGGTGCAACAGCCGGGAGGCAACGATGCGAACATCGCCAGCGTCGTGATTCTGATCGGCAGCATGGCCACGGCCGTCGCGATGATCGGACTGCACCGACTGACAGGGATCGACGTCCGCGCGGTGGTCGTCCATTTTTCGGCCGTGGCGACCTTGTTTTGCGTCGCCGCGTTTTTCTTGTTCCCCACAAAACATCCGCTGGCGAATTGTTGGGACGCTCGCGTGCTGTTGATGCTATTGGGCGTTGGCGTGTCAGCCACGATCGGCCAACTGCTGCTGACCAAGGCTTTCACCAGCGGCAATGCGGCCAAGGTCTCGGTCGTGGCACTCAGCCAGGTTGGTTTCGCGATGCTGTTTGACGTGCTGTTCTGGTCGCGCAGCTTCACGCCCGAATCGTTGGGTGGCATGGCGCTGGTCGTCCTTCCCACAGCCTGGCTGATGATTCAAGAAGCGCGTCAGGGGCAGCAAGATCCGGCCGGCGAAACGGCGTTCCGCTCGCAAGCTTCTCATCGCGCGCAGGCATTCCTGCACGAAGCTCCCTTCGCCGAGGGTGTAGTCCAACGGGTCGGTGACCCCGGACGCCCCGGGCAGGGAACATAAGCGAACCTGCGACGCCTCGGCCCTGGCCGGTGCTCGACCGCACCCGGCGAGGGCATCGAAACGGCCTCGCCAGCGCCCCGTGCTGACCGGACCGCTTCAGGCCGGTACGGCAATCAATCGCGAATTTTATTGACACTCGAAACCGGTCTGCGACATTGGAAACCGTGGGGCCGTCGGTGTCGTAACGCTCGATACTGGCGGCGCGTTTTTTCAATCGAGACCGCATTCGGCGATTGCTCGCGGAGCTGGTAGCTCGCGCTTCCAGGCGGACCCGCGGCGAAGGCGTCATGATTTCTCCGCTGCTTCCCAGCTTGATCGGACTCTCCTGTGTGGCCGCGCTCGGCTGCGCCTTTGGTTTCGGTAAGCGACGACGCAACGCCCAGGTCAGCGACCCGAAAGCAGCCACGGCCGATGAGGCGCCGGCAAAATCGCGAGACCGCGTCGACTCGGGCGAGTGGCAGCGGGTCAAGGACGCGCTGCGCATCTCGGAAGAGAAGTATCGTGTATTGATCGAGAACGCCAACGACGCCATCTGCGTCGCGCAAGACGGCGTGGTCAAGTTTTTCAATCCGAAGTTGCAGCAAATGCTCGGCTACACCAGCGAGCATCTTTCGACGATGCCCTTCACGGATGTGATTGCCGACGAGGATCGCCCCCTGGTGCTCGACCGGTACATGCGGCGGCTGCGTGGCGAAGACATTCCGCATCAGTACGAGTTCCGCTTGCTTACGTCCAGCGGCCGGCGGCTGTGGATCGAAATCAACTCGGTCATGATCGACTGGGAGGGGCGGCCCGCCACGCTCTCCTTCTTCCGTGACGTCGACGAACAAAAGAAGACCGAACAAGCACTGCGCGACAGCGAGGCCCTGTACCATTCGCTGGTCGAAAGCCTGCCACTGAGCATCTTTCGCAAAGATGCCGAAGGGCGGATCATATTCGCCAATCGCCGCTTCTGCGAAATCCTCGGCCGGCCCCTCGAGGCGCTGCAGAACAAAACCGACGCCGACCTCTTTCCCGGCGAGATGGCGGAAAAATATCGCAGTGACGACCAGCAAGTCCTCAGCACGGGACGGGTGCTGGAAGTCGTCGAAGAGCACCAAAGGGCCGACGGCGAAGTCATTCACGTGCAGGTTCTCAAAGCGCCTGTGCTGGGCGCCGACGGCCAGGTGCGCGGCGTGCAAGGCATGTTCTGGGACGTCTCCGCGCGGCGGCGCGTCGAAGAGAAACTTCGGGAAAATGCCGAGCGGACGCGACTGATTCTGGACACCGCTTACGATGCGTTCGTAGGGGTCGACGAAGAGGGCCGGATCATCGATTGGAATCCGCAGGCCGAGACGGTCTTCGGCTGGCCGCGCGACGAGGCCCTTGGCCGTCGGGTGGCCGAGACGATCATTCCGCAACGCTTTCGCGAGGTTTACCGGCATCGATTGCAGCAGACACTCGCCCGCGGACAGGGCGCGGTGCTGAACAAGCGGATCGAGATCACGGCCATGCGTCGCGACGGCAGCGAGTTCCCGGTCGAGGCCGCGATCACGCCCGTGCAACTCGGCAAGACGCGGCTGTATCACGCTTTTCTGCACGACATCAGCCGGCGCAAACGTTACGAATCCGAACTGCGCGTCGCCAAAGAGGCGGCCGAAGCCGCCAACCGGGCCAAGGGCGCCTTCCTGGCCAACATGAGCCACGAAATTCGCACGCCGATGAACGCCATCATTGGCATGGCGGAGTTGATTCTCGATACGTCATTGTCCGCCGAGCAGCGCGAGTATCTGAAGCTGGTGTTGGAATCCGCCGATTCGCTGCTGTCGATCATCAACGACTTGTTGGACTTCTCCAAGATCGAGGCTGGCAAATTCGATCTCGATCCGATCCCTTTCGAGATTCACGAAAGCATCGGCGACACGATGAAGTCCCTCGCCGTGCGTGCGCACAAGAAAGGGCTCGAGCTGGTTCACGATATTTCGCCCGACGTGCCCAAGGCAGTGGTCGGCGATTCCAACCGCTTGCGACAAGTGGTCATTAACCTGGTCGGCAATGCCATCAAGTTTACCGACCAGGGGGAAGTCGTGATGAGCGTCCGCCGCCACGCGAGCGACCCCGACGGAATGACTCTGCATTTCGCCGTGCAGGATACCGGCATCGGGATTCCTGCCGACAAGCAAGGGATTATCTTCCGAGCGTTCGAGCAGGCCGACACCTCGACGACGCGCCGTTTTGGTGGCACAGGGTTAGGCTTGGCAATCTCTTCGGCGCTGGTCGACTTAATGGGCGGACGCGTGTGGGTCGAAAGCAAAGAGGGAGTCGGCAGCACGTTTCATTTCACGGCGCGCTTTCAAGACGCCGTCGATCTTCCGCTCGCCGAGCCCAGTGCGACGGCCGATGCGTTGGAAGGATTGCGCGTGCTGGTGGTCGACGACAATGCCACGAACCGGCGCATTCAATGCGAGATGTTGCACAACTGGCGGATGCAGCCGGTGCCCGCCGCCGGCGCAAACGAGGCACTGCAAGCGCTGCGTGACGCGCATCGTACAGGCCGGCCGTTTACGCTCGTGCTGACCGACGCCAACATGCCCGAAGTCGATGGTTTCTCGCTGGCCGGTGCTATCAAGGCCGACGTCGCGCTCAGTAGCGCCGTCATCATGATGCTCACCTCGGGAGATCGACCGGACGACGTGGCACGCTGCCACCAGTTGGGCATCACGTCCTATCTGATGAAGCCTGTCAAGCAATCCGAGCTGTTCGACGCGATCGCTGCCGCGCTTGCTCCGGCCGATGTCACGGCGGCAGATCAACCCCCGGAAGCGCGCCAGGTCGACGCCCGCAGATTGTCCATCTTGTTGGCCGAGGACAGCCTGGTAAATCAGAAACTGGCCGTTGGGTTACTCCAACGGCGCGGACATCGCGTGCATGTCACCAATAATGGTCGCGAGGCACTCGCCGCGCTCGATGCGCAGCCCTTTGATGTGGTGCTGATGGATGTGCAAATGCCCGAGATGGACGGCCTCGACGCGACGCGCGCCCTGCGCGAGCGGGAAGTCGTTACGGGACGAACCCGCGTCCCCGTGATCGCTATGACCGCCCATGCCATGGCCGGCGATCGCGAGCGCTGCCTGGCCTCGGGCATGGACAGTTATATTTCGAAGCCGATCCGCAGCCGCGATCTGTTCGCGACGATCGTGCAGCTCACCGATGGCGAGGAAGCCCCTTCCAACATGGCGGCGCCCGAGAAAGCAATCGCCGACGCTGGATTGGATTGGAACGCGATGATGGAAACCGTGGGTGGCGATCGTGACTTGTTGCGCGAGATCGCGGCCGCATTTTTGGAAGAAGCGCCGCACCAGCTCCGCGAACTGCGCGACGCGGCCGCGACCGGCGATGCCGAGACTTTGTGCCGCACTGCGCACACCCTAAAAGCATCGCTGCGCTATCTTGGCGCGGCGTCCTTGGCGGAGGATGCGTTTACACTGGAATCTTGCGGTCGCGACCAGCGCATTGCCGATGCCGCGATCGCGATGCCTTTGTTCATCGAACGGGTCCAGGATGTGTTAAAACAATTGCCGCCGCTGGTCGGCCTGCAGGAAAACGGTACCGATTAATGGTGAAGACAATCGCGACCCTGAAGGTGAGAGTCGTCGATTGAGGATACGGCTTTAGGTTTCACGATAAGAGCGAAGGATGGGGGCTATGCCGAACGTACTGGTCGTTGATGACTCGGCTGTCGATCGTCGCCTGGTGGGCGGGCTCATCGAGAAGGATCCCGAGCTCTCGGTCACCTTCGCGGCCAATGGCACGCACGCGCTGACCATGATGCGGCAAAACGTTCCGGCGCTGGTGCTCACCGATTTGATCATGCCCGAGATGAACGGGCTGGAGCTGGTCAAGGCGATTCGCGAGCATCATCCGTTCGTGCCGGTCATCTTGATGACGTCGAAGGGAAACGAAGAAATCGCGGTCCAGGCACTGCAAGGCGGGGCGGCGAGCTACGTCCCCAAGAGCCAGCTCGCCGGAACGCTTCTCGACACCATTGGCCGGGTGCTTGACGCTTCTCGCCCGCGCGAAGGACAGGCGCGCCTGTTGCAGCATGTCGTGCAGAATCGCTGTACGTTTCAACTCGAGAACGACTGCACGCTGTTTCCGCCGCTGATCAACTTCGTGCAAGAGCATGCCACGCGGTTTGGTCTGTTCGATCAGACCGAGCGCGTACGATTGGGCATCGCGCTGGAAGAAGCACTGGTCAACGCCCTCTATCACGGCAACCTGGAAGTGCAGTCCGCGCTGATGGAGAAAAGTCACGAGGCGTACTACGCGATGGTCGAGGAGCGCGCCCAGCAATCTCCCTACAAACAACGCAAGATCCACGTCGAGGTATGCGTTTCGACAGACGAAGTGACGGTCCGCATCCGCGACGACGGACCGGGATTCGAGCC
This sequence comes from Pirellulales bacterium, assembly GCA_036499395.1. Taxonomy (NCBI): domain Bacteria; kingdom Pseudomonadati; phylum Planctomycetota; class Planctomycetia; order Pirellulales; species Pirellulales bacterium. Next base: position 127,730 of record DASYDW010000095.1, on the reverse strand, counting down.
GGCGTCACTTCCCGACCCCACCGATCCGGTGAATCTCGACAAGGTCAGCGGGCGGGGCCTGCTGTTGATGCGCACGTTCGTCGACGAGTTGAACTTCAACGACCGCGGCAACGAGGTCACGCTCGTCAAGCGGCGCCGTGCGGTAGAATCGGACGCACTCGCCTGTAGCGAAGAGCTATAGAACCCGGCGTCGACAAATGCTCTAGACGCACGCTCGCTAGGCCGTTGTCTTTACAAGCGAACGAACGGGCGATCCTCCAGCCCCAGGCGCTTCATCTTCTTATAAAGCGTCGTGCGGTTGATGCCCAACGAGTCGGCCGTGGCGTGACGATTCCACTGATTGCTTTCCAACACTTCCAGAATGATCCGTCGTTCAGGCTCTTCGAGCGCTTGCTTTAAGGTACGACCGCCGACCGGTTCCAGTGACCGCCCGCCTCCGGAGGTCATGACCCCCGGCAGGTCGGCAGCGCCGATCGGCCCACCCTTGCCTAGTAGCACCGCTCGCTCGATGACGTTGGCCAATTCACGGACGTTGCCTGGCCATTGGTAATTCTCCAACAGCGCCATGCATTCGTCGGTAAAGCCAGGGATCGGCTTGCTGCACTCGTCGCACACCTCTTTGAGAAAGTGCGCGGCCAACATCGGAATATCGGCAATGCGATCGCGCAATGGCGGCAGCTCGATATTGATGACGTTGATGCGGTAGTACAAATCCTGGCGAAAGCGCCCTTCTCGCACCAGGTCTTCGAGCTTTTCGTTGGTGGCCAGGATCACGCGGGCGTCGACTTTAAAGGTCTTCGTACCGCCGACCGGCTCGAACTCGAACTCCTGCAACACGCGCAGCAGTTTGACTTGCATCGCTGGGCTGGCGGTGGCGATTTCGTCGAGGAAGATCGTACCGCCGTCGGCCAGCTTGAACTTTCCAACCTTGTCACCGATCGCGCCTGTGAACGCGCCGGCTACGTGTCCGAACAGTTCGCTCTCGAGCAAGTTTTCGGGGAGCGCGCCGCAAGCCACTTCGACGAAGGGCTTGTCGCGACGGCGGCTTTGACGATGAATGGCCCGGGCGATCATCGATTTGCCGGTGCCACTTTCGCCGGTGATCAGCACACTGGCGCGCGTGTCGGCAACGCTCGAGGCCATTTCGTATACGCGTCGCATGCGATAGTCATGGCCGACGATGCTATCCATGCCGAAGCGCATGTCGAGCTGCGTCTTGAGATTCTTGTTCTCCTCGACAACGCGGCGATGATTGATCGCCCGATCGATCGACATTTCCAACTCGTCGTCGACGATCGGCTTGGTGACCAGGTCGAAGGCTCCGGCGCGAATCGCCTCGATGGCGGTCTCCACGGTGCCGTAACCGGTCATGAGGATCACGGCCGTGTTCTGACGATGCTCGCGGCAATGGGCCAGAACGTCGAAGCCGTCCCCGTCACCCAGGCGCAGATCGACTAGCGCCAGGTCGAAATGTTTCTTGCCGAGCACGGCGATCGATTCCGCGACGCCGGTCACGGCGTCGACGGTGAATCCCAACTCGCGCAGCCACTGGGCCATGGACTGTAACAGGGGACGGTCGTCGTCCACCAGCAACAAAGAGCCTCGCTTCATGGAGAATTGCCTCGCGCGAGCGCGGATGAACGGCCGAGTGTTAAGCGCGACATCCCTCGCGCAGCGGTCGCTGTCATCACGCTTGTTACCTATCACGGCTGCGTTCCGGTGACAGCCGACAACGGTCCGCCTGTTTCAGCAGCACCTCCCGCGAAGTGCCGGCCGTGACGACCGCTCTAATCGTTTCCAATCCAACTCGTTCCCCCCAGTGGCTGGGCCACCACGAGGTAACAGGCGCAGTTCGGGCAAGGCCCGTGGGGAGAAGGGACCGCGACTGTCGTCAAATATCTACGTCACGCGCTGTGTCAGGTCAAAGCGGCAACACCGCTGCGGATCGAGACATCAGACGAATCAGCCGGCCAGACGGGATGATGCCGGTTGTTCGGTCCGCGACGGCCAGCTAGGCTAATATTCTGAGGGGCACACTTCAGGGCCTTCGGCCCTTGTGCTCTGTACGCTTCGTCGAGGAGGAGGGTTCTGATGACCGTACGGCTATTGATCGCGGATGACCACGAAGTAGTGCGGCAAGGATTGGCAAGCCTGCTGGCCGGTACCGACGTGGAAATTATCTGCGAGGCGAGCCATCCCAGCGAAGCAATCGAGATGGCCCATCGGCATCGGCCCGATGTGGCGCTGCTGGATATCCGCATGATGGATGGCGGCGACGACGGTTTGACGGCGCTCGAGCAGATTCATAAGGACCTGCCCGACACGCGCGTCGTCATGCTCTCGGCATTCGACAACCCGACCTACATCGCGCGAGCCAATGCGTTGGGCGCGAGCGACTACCTGCTGAAGGGTTGCACGCGCGAACAATTGTTGGAAACGATCCATGCCGTGGCCACGCGTGATGGTTCGAGCGACCACGGAGAATTGAGCAAGGTCGCCGGCACGATGGCTACGCGCAAGAAGACCGAGGACGACGAAGCCTCGCTCACGCAGCGCGAGACACAGGTCCTGCGCCATCTGGCACTGGGGCTATCGAACAAGGAAATCGCCAAGAGCCTGACGATCAGCGTCGAGACCGTCAAGGAACACGTGCAACACGTACTGCGCAAGATCGGCGTCAACGATCGCACCCAGGCCGCGGTATGGGCCGTGCGAAAGGGAATCGTGTAGTCACTGGCGGTACGAAGCATTCGTAGGGTGCATTTTGTGCACCATCGAATCGAGGGTTGTTCTGGTGCATCCAGGGTACCCTACGTGATCTCGGCTAACACCTTCGGCAGGTTCACGTCGAATGGGAAGCCGCAGAGCAGGACGTGCGCGTCGGGCGAGAACTCCAGCACCTCGCGGCGCACCACATCCGTCACGTAGCGCGGCAGCGCCGAATTGATGATCACCGTCGTGCCCGGATGCTTGTCGATCAACTGGCAGATCGGGCCATAGGCCAGCTGCGCGCGCTCGATGGGACAAACGGCCGTGATATCGATGATGATCAGGTCGGTCGAGCCCGTGTAGTACAGCGCCGCGGCCAGATTATTGAACGCCGTGATGTCGGAATCGGGCCAGCGGTCGCGCACGATCTTCGGCACGGTTTTCGTGCGCATGTATTCCTGATCGTCGATGATCCACACGCGCATCATTCGGTCGATTCCCGCGGGACGCAAAAGAAAGCTGCAAGGCTTCACTACCCGCAAGCATATCGCGCGAAGGTTGCGATGGCGAAACCTGCCGCCGCGGGCGAAAAGGTTTCCTCGCCCCTATTTCGCGCGGGGATGCGCCTTTTCATACGCTTGGCGTAAGGCGGCGGTGCTGACGTGCGTGTAGATTTGCGTCGTCACCAGGCTCTTGTGTCCGAGCAGCTCTTGCACGCTACGAATGTCGGCGCCGGCGTCGACCAGATGCGTGGCGAAGCTATGCCGCAGCGTGTGCGGCGTTGTCCGGCCGTCGAGCCCCGTGACTTTCAGATACTTCTCCAACAGCCGGCCAACACTGCGCGTGGTTAACCGCTTGCCAAAGCGATTGACGAACACCGGGGCGAGGCTAGTTTCGGCCACGCGTCCCGCCACGCGACGGACCTTCAGCCACTTTTGCACCGCCTTCTGAGCATAGGAGCCGAGCGGTGCCAGGCGTTCCTTGCGACCCTTGCCGCGCACACGCAGCACGCCGCCAGGCAGATCCGTGTCGCCGTCGTTCAGTCCGACCAGCTCGCTAACGCGCAGGCCGGCCGAATAGAGTGTTTCGAGAATCGCTCGATCGCGCAGCCCCAAAGGATCACCGCTCGGCGGAGCGCTGAGCAATCGGTCCAGCTCGCCCGTGGACAGAAAATGCGGCAGCGACCGCCCGCGCCGCGGATTCCGCAGCGGTTTGGCTGGGTTGGTGCTGGTCCATCCTTCGCGCTGTCCGAAGCGAAAGAAGCTGCGCAGTGAGGCCAGCCGCCGGGCGATCGTCGTCTTGGCGTAGCCGGCCGTGTGCATGGCCGAGGCGTAGCCGCGCAAATCGAGCGTGGTCAGATCGGCCGCGTCAGGACAGCGACCTCGATGACGCTCGGAAAGAAATTCGACCAGCGCGTCGAGATCTTCGCGGTAGCTCTTGATCGTCAACGGTGAGGCGTTGCGCTCAACCCGCAGGTATTGCAGGAAGCGGCCCACCGAGGCCGACAGAGAGTTTTCCGAGACAGTAGCCACAGCGGTCTCGCAGGCCAGACGCAATACAACACCGGAAACGTTACGTCGTTTCCTCGCCGTCGGCCGGTTGCGGCATGTTGAAGCGGGGACGCGTCGCGGGAACCTGCTGGCTCTCCTGGCGAATCTTCTGGCTCAACACCGCGGCGTCGTACCAGGAGAAACTCAGGTCCGGGTTCGAGGCGTAACGGCCCAAAACTCGCAACGTCGCCGCACGGCTCGCGTCGTTGTACAAAAACACGTACCGCTCGGCCCCTTTCACTAGGGCAAGAACGTTGATGTCCTGGGCCACGACGAACCTCCTCCTTCGGTTCCGATCCGGAAGGCCGTCCTGGGCATTGCCGCAGGGGGCCACGTAGACGCACGCTGTCTCTTTGGTGCTATATCGACCGCTGAATGCGATGCGCCAACGCGCCGCACCTTTGGGTGGCACGGCTCACGATATCGACATAATCGGCAACGCTTCTCCAGCTTTAGCGAGCCGTTTTATCGAGCGCTGTTAGAAAGCGCCACCGCCGAGATTTGCCTCTCCGCGCGACTGGCGGCAATCCGTTCCCTATGCGCCGCGCGGCAACCGCCTATAAGCTGGCAATGACATTACGGGCGCGCAGAAGTGCCGCGTACGGATTGGGCGCAAGGTCGTTAGAGCAAATCTCGCAGGCTGGCGAGCCCCACCGGCTCGCGGCTGGCAAACGGCTCGCCGTACTCCACGCCGATTGACCAGCCCCAGAACGAGGCCTGGTCGCGCCAGCGATCGATGAACGAGGGGGATTGGCTTTCGCGGCCCGCGATGAACTGGCTGTGGTAGCACTCGATCGAGGCCCGCTTGCGCTGCCAGTAGGCAGTAATGTCGATCACGAACGCAGGCGGCGTCACCAGGCGTAAATGCACGCAGTAGTAATACAGAATACGCGAGGGGAAAAACGGCTCGCCGGGCAAATCGCTTTTGGTCAGCTTTGACCAGAAGCGGGCTGCTTCAACCAGTTCCGTGGCGGCGACGTGGTCGGGGTGCGAGTCAACCCAGTAGGGAGCAAAGATCAGCCGCGGCCGCACGCGGCGGAACACGCCTGCCAAAAGTGCGCGGGCTTCGAGTGTTGGTTCGAGCTTGCGATTCACGAGTCCCAGATTTTCGCGCCAATCGACTTGCAGGATCTCGGTCGCGGCGGCCGTCTCGCGGGCACGAATCTCGAGAGTACCGTGCGGCGTCGGCTCGCCACTGGTCAGGTCGAGAATGCCGACCCGCAGCCCCTCGTCCTTCGCGCGGAGGATGGTCCCCCCCATGCCCAGTTCGGCGTCATCCGGATGGGGAGCCACGACCAGAATATCAAGCACGGCGAATTCTCCAGATTGCTGCGTCATTCATTTGCCCGCGGACGAAAGTCGCTGGCTCTATTCTTACCAGCTTTCGCTCGGCGTAAACCTGAGATGACGGCCAGTGAACTGCAAAGTCGAGAATCCCGCCTCGTCTGCTATAGCTGGCCTCTTCGAGGCCGGGATCCCACGGTACCGCTCCGGGGTCGCAGCAAAGATAGCGGACAGCAACTGCCCCAGTTTGCCAAAGGGCTGTCCCGCACATTATCCGACGCCGATCAAACAACCGTCGTGCCAGCAGTTGATGATGGCATGTCGCAGCAAGTCGGCTGCGACGCTGGACTTCCTGGCAATGCCTGGCGGGCATTACTTGCGGCGCAGGGGAGTCGACCTTGACCGAGAAATCGGTCCTTGGTATTCAACGCGGCTCTCTTCCCCAAGTCCCAACGTCTCGTTCGAGAATCGCGCGCGAGGAAGTTCTTCTGAGATACGCGTACGTTGCTGGCGGCCTGGTGGCCGCCCTAGTCCTGCTTGCCGCGAACGTGAGCAGTGGCCAGCGAGTACAGTTTCCTTCGGCAGTGCCCGAAGGGAGCCCGTACACCGCGCCGCCACCGGTTACGGCGCCGACCTATGCGCCTCCGCCGCCCAGCGTAGGCGGTCCGCCCGCCTTCGACCCTTACGCCACCTCCGCGCCGACCTTGGCGGATCCTGCCGCCGCCCCCGGCCAGCCGACCACCTTTATCGGCAATGCGACGCGATTTTTTCAACAAGTTGATTTCGATTCCACATGGCTCGCGGGAAATAACCAGGGAACGAACCTAGGGATCACCGATGTCGAGGCGAGCGCCACGTTTGCGATCCCGATCTTTTTCAAGGCTCCGTTCCTGGTGACGCCTGGATTCGCCGCGCACTTTTGGAACGGTCCGGATACCAGCGGCTTCGGGGTTAACCCAGGCCCAGAAATGCCCCCCGAGACGTACGACGCCTACTTGGATACGACGTGGAAGCCGCAGGTTACCCCACGGCTCAGCGCCGACCTGGCCGTCCGCGTGGGCATGTACACGGACTTCAATTTCGTCAGCTACCAGAGCTTGCGCACTCCGTTTCGTGCCTTGGGTCTGTACGCGGTGAACCCGCAGGTGACCTTCGTGGCGGGCGTGGTGTATCTCGATCGTCTTTCGGTGCGCATCCTGCCGGCCGGTGGCGTCATCTGGACTCCCGACCCGGATTCGCGGTTCGAGTTGCTCTTCCCGCGGCCGAAGCTATCGCATCGCATCGCGACGATCCGTAATGGGAACCTGTGGGGCTACGTCGAAGGGGAATACGGCGGAAACACGTGGACAATTCGCCGCAATCAACCCGGCTTCAGCGGCGATCTGGTCGACTACAACGATTTGCGATTGAGCATTGGAACTGAACTGATCGGCGCCGCGGCACGGCGGATGAACTTCGAAGTCGGTTACGTCTTCAACCGCCGCTTGATGTATCAAAGCGGTATTACACCCACCACTTACCCGCACGGCACTGTGATGGTCCGTGGCGGGTTCAGCTTCTAGTCGGCGCGGCCAACGGCTGCGCACGTTTCGTCGAGGCAGGGCATTCAGAACGTCAACCAGGGGCATTCGCGGTTTGCATCTTCACTAAGCTGAGCTTGCGCTGCTGGCATACCGCAATCACGGATAGGCCAGCGACAAGCTGTGAAAACAGGCGGTTCAGGCGATGGCGGGAATTTCAACTTCAACCATTTGGTGCCGGCGCCAGGCCGCTGGGACCGATAAGCACTCAATACGGTTACACGGATCGATATCGCGGAATCATCAACGATGGCAGGCTCTCTGCGATGCGCGAATCGCCTGCAGCGCTGGCGATCGTGCTGCGCGCCGTTGTTGATCTGCGTCGCGCTCGCGGCGGGAGCCTGTGCTGACAGCGTGCTTCCGCCGCTAGTTTCTGGCGATGACGTGCTGGAAAGCATCACGCGTTTGCCGCCGTCGGAAGAACAGTCTCCCTTCAATCGTTTGCCGCCGGTGATTCCGCCCGGTTCGGTACTCTCGACGCGGCAACCCGAAAGCGTGGCGCTGTTACCTCCTAGCGCCGACGACTCGAGCTTCTTTAGCAGTCCGCGCGATCCGGGCCGGGCTTACGACCCGCTCGACGAGCAGATTTTGAAGGAAGACGCCCCCGCGTTGCCGCCGGGCTTCAAGAACGGCGTGCTGCAATTCACCACCTTTCGCAAGACCTTCCTGCTGCAAGGGTCACGCGAAACAGGGATGGGCATACAGAGCATCCTGCTGCAGACCGTCTTCGCGCTACCACTCTTCACGCGCGACAAGCCGATTTTTATCACGCCCTATTTTCAGGCCAACATTCTGCAAGGTCCGGTTCAGACCGATCTGCCGCCGCAGTTGTACGACGTGTCGCTGGAGTTTCGAATCCTACGGCAGCCCACGCCGCAATGGGGAGTCGATCTGGCGTTCGCGCCGACGATCCTCAGCGATTTCCAGAACATGTCGCATCAGGCATATCGCTGGGTAGGCCGCGCGGCGGCGCTTTATACGTACTCGCCCACGCTGCAAATCGCGGGGGGTGCGATGGCTACCGGACGCACCGACGTGCCGGTGTTGCCGATCGGCGGTTTAATTTGGACACCGACTCCGGATTGGCGCCACGAGATCATTTTCCCGAAGCCGAAACTCGCCCGTCGGCTGACCGATAGCGTCAACGCCGATTGGTGGGCCTACACTGCCGGCGAATTCGGCGGCAATAGCTACGCCATCGAGCGGGCGTGGGGCGCCAACGACATCGCGACCTATCGCGACCTGAGATTTATCCTGGGGCTGGAACGCAAAACGGTCTCCGGCGTCTATCACCGCTTCGAAGCCGGCTATGTCTTCGATCGCTTGATCTCTTATCAGAGCGGAACGCCCTCGTACGCCCCCACGCCAACCGTGATGTTGCGCGGCGAAGCCGTTTACTAGGCGTGCCCGGGTTCGATTCCCCCAGGCACAGGCAGCCGATCGTGCGCCGCCGTTCTTAGTGCGTTCATGTTTTGCGTCCGAAGTGCGTCTGGCACATTTAAAGACGCGCGGACGTTTTACACTGTCTATCCCTGAGCGTACTTTCTTCGCCGTTTGCTGGGGTGTAAGCTGACGACTGCTTGTCGCATGCGATCGGCGGCATTTTCACCGCGACTGCCGAACGCTCGCCCGGAATCAGAGACGCTTCCCGCGAATCCACGAGGCAGTAACCGACCAAACGATGTTTTTCGGCCCCATCGTTTCATTAGAGATGGTCACCGGTGCGCGGCGCGCTCGGTATTTCATTATCCGTATCGTTTATGCGGCGGTGCTGCTCGGGCTGTTATGGATCAACTATGCTGATTCTCCGCTGCAACGGCGTTCGACACCGCAGGCCACGGTAAGCATTCGCGCGGTCGCCGATTTTTCGCGGACGTTTTTCATCACGTTCGCCTTCGCACAACTGATCGCGGTCCTATTTCTGACTCCGGCCATGATCGCCGGTTCGATCGCTCAGGAACGCGAGCGGCGCACGATCGAATACCTGTTCGCCAGCACCCTTTCAGGCAGCGAGATTATCTTCTCGAAGTTCCTGGGCCGAACGCTGCACGTCACGATAACGCTCCTCGTGGGGCTCCCCATCCTGGCCATAGTACTGATGCTCGGCGGCGTCGAACCGATGCTGCTGTTCATGGTCTTTCTCGTCACGGTCGCTACGCTCGTGGCGATATCGGCGCTGTCGATCGCGACCAGCGTATGGTCGAAGCGCAGCCGCGACGCCGTGATCCGCACTTACCTGTATCTTTTGGTATTCCTGGCATTGCCGCCGCTGGCGTGGGTATTGAGCAACACGCCGTTAATGTGGCCCTGGGCCTCAAAGACGTTGGCCGGCATCGGCGCCGTGACGCTAGTGAACCCGTTCTACGTGATCGGGTCGCTCTTGATGTTCACCAGCAATAGCGGTCAGACATATCGTGCGATCGTCGGCCCGCTGCTCGTGGTCTATCCACTCTTTACCGTGTTGTCGCTCGCTTGGGCAACGCTTTCCGTGCGGCGCGTGTACCGCAAATCGATGGGCGTGAGCGAAGGAAAGCGGGTGCGCGGTACTTTTCCACGCTGGCGCCCGCGACTGGGCCAGTGGCCCATGCTGTGGAAGGAATTGTTCGCCGGCAGCGCCGCGCTGCACCTGGGAATGCTCGGTCGGGTTGCCGTCTTACTGTTGTTCGCGGGGGCGACTGTGCCCGCGTTCCTGATTTTCTGGGACGAAATCACGACCCGGCAGCTACGCAACGGAATTCCGAGCCAATTAGTCGGGACGTCGATCGGAATGGTCACTCTCTTGGAGTGTGCTGCCCTGTTGGTCGTAGCGACGCGTGCCGCCGGTTCGATCACGTCTGAGAAAGAACGGGATAGCTGGCTCACACTCGTCAGCACGACACTAACTCCCAGCGAAATTATTTGGGCCAAAACGGCAGGCAGTATTTATGCCGCTCGCTGGTTTGTACTGCCGATCGGTATCTGGTGGCTGTTGGTCGTAATCCTCACGCCCAGTTATCTCGGCGCGTTACCGTTCCTACTGGCGCCGTTTTTCGTAATCGCCTGGGCCTTGGCGGCGCTCGGCGTTTGGTTTTCCTCCTGGTGTACGACGTCGATTCGCGCCATGGGAGGGACGGTAGCGCTGGGCGTGTTTCTCGGCGGCGGCTATCTGCTCTGCTGCATGCCGGTTTACATCGTGGGGCGGGGCGACGAAGCGTTGCTGGGGTTCTCGGCCTGCATCCCATTCTTGCTCGGTTGCCCGTCCATCTTGTGGCTGGCATTTATGGAGCGGCACTATCTTGGGTCCGAGGCGATGAATATCGCCCTGGCACTTTTCATCGGAGTCGGCGGTTATCTCATCCTGGGATTCGCCATGATGCAGGCGAACATCCGCAATTTCGACGTGCGCGTGGGAAGACCGATCGAGGCGTGGACGCTTCCGCCACCGATTCCAAGTATGGGTCCATCGCCATCACCACCGCCGGCCGGCAATGACGGCGCTTCGGCCCTGTAACAAGCGGCAGAGTTTGCCACCGCTACGTCAGTGGAAACATCGGCCAGCCCTGCGCCGACGCGTTGCCGGAGCGATCTTCAGAATTGATGCACGGCCGGCAGCTTGCCGGAACGCCGCACCACGATCGCCCGCAGATCTTGCTCGAGCGAGTCGAAATCCTCGTCGGCCGCGTGATTTCCCGACACATCGATCAACGACTCGATCGCCACAACGGCCACACGTCCTTCCCACCGGGCAGGCGGGAATAGCGTCAGTCGGGAAGGATCAGCGAGTCGCATGCCGCACGCGTTTCAACGATGGTAGGGAGTAGCGAGAACGAGCAGTCCGGTGTCATGGTCGGGCTTGGCACGTTTTTGCCGTCACCGGACTTCTCTATCAAGTTCCATTCGGCAAGCGGACCGTCCGGCGGTGAGAATCAATCGTGCGGAATTCATGCAATTCGCGCGGCGCAGTTGACGTAAACCACGGCCGGCTTCCTACAACCGCGTCGGTTGGTGCCGCTTCACGCGTTCCGTGGCCGCCAGGCTTCGCGCGGCCAACCGTGGGTACACGAGCCCGCCATTCCCCTTTTCTACGGGACCGCGAAGAAAAACCTATATACATACACGGTCTGGCTGCCAGCTCCGGCAGGTCGGGCGTGCTTCAGAAATCCTTCGATCCCGCGTGAATGATGCCCTATTACAGGATCCTTTCCATGAAGACAGTCGCATCGTGGATGGTCGTTCTGGCGATTCTGCTCGGCCAATTGTCGCCGGCCAGCGCTTGCACCGGGATCCGCATCAAGCCGGAAGACGGTTCGATCATTTCCGCGCGGACGCTCGAGTTCGGTATCGATCTGGATTCGAGCGTGATCGTAATCCCGCGTGGCAGAGCGTTCGTCGGTAGCACGCCCGACGGTCAGCCGGGTCTGAATTGGACGACCAAATATGGCGCGGTCGGCGCCAACGCGTTTGGGCTATCGGTGCTAGTCGATGGCGTCAATGAAAAGGGACTCGGTGTCGGCATCTTTTATTTCCCCGGTTACGCGAAATACCAGGAAGTCCGCCCGGCCGACGACGAGCGGACCCTGGCGCCGTGGGAACTGGGAGCGTTCCTCCTGGGCACCACGGCCAATGTCGAGGAAGCCGTCGCCGCTGCCCAGCAGGTGCGGGTCGGGGAAGTCGTCCAAAAGAACTTTGGATTTGTGCCCCCGTGCCATTACGTCCTACACGACGCGGCGGGCCATTGCTCGGTGATCGAATATGTCGGTGGTGAACTGAAGGTCTATGACAACCCTTTGGGTGTGTTCAGCAATTCCCCGACCTTCGACTGGCATATCACAAATCTGCGTAACTATGCCAACCTGACGGTCACCAACGTTCCCCCTGTCGAAATGGAAGGAATCAAAGTCAGCGGTTTCGGCCAAGGGAACGGGCTGCTGGGTTTGCCCGGAGATTTTACGCCGCCGTCACGCTTTGTCCGTGCCGTTGCGTTCTCGCAGTCGGCCGTGCCCGTCAAAACGTCGCGCGAAGGGACACTGCAAGCTTTCCACATCTTAAACCAGTTCGATATCCCCAAGGGGGCGGTCCGCGATGTTACTGACGGGCACGAGCATGCCGAGTACACGCTGTGGACCAGCGCCTCGGACCTGGCGAATCGAAGGTTTTACTTCCGCACGTTCGCCAACAGCCGCATTCGCGTCGTCGACCTGGCCCAAGTCGATCTGAACGCCAAAGAGATCAAGACGATTTCAATGGCCGGCGACGAAGCGATCGAGGATGTGTCTCGCTAGGGGCAAGCAGGCTTTCAAACGGCGAACGATGCGCCAGCAGCCCGCAGGTTATCCCGCAATTCGATACGTTGCCACGCATTCATTGCCAATAACTCGACGGTCGCTCGCCCGACGTTGGTCGTGCCGACGATTTTCGTTCCTTGCCAGTTAAAGTGCTCGTGCCATTGGTCACGTCGAGGATGATAAAGCGGCACCAGACTGCCATCTTCGGGATCAATGCCTGCGATGTTTGGGCCTTTATGGAAATTGCAATAACTGCAGGCGAGCGCCAGGTTCTGCAGGTCGGATGTACCGCCGTGTTGCCGCGCTAAAATATGGTCAACGTGAAAGCGAACCAACTCGGCGCTCGATTGTGGCAGGCGGCAATCTTCGCACGCATCATGGGCACGGGCGCGAACTGTGGCCCGCGAATCCCGATCCATCTACTTCTGCCCGGTCGGCAGTGCCCGGGCCTTGGCCTGCAACACGGAAATGACGTCGATTGCCTGAATGTAGGCAGCGTATTCCGCGCTTTCCTCGGTGGTAAGTTGCCCCTCGTTGGCACGTTCGGCCAGGTAATCGATGCGCTGCTGAGTGGCATCATCCGCGCGCAACGCAGCCACCTTGGAAGCGACATCCGCCGGTAGCAAATTCACCTGCGGCTGTAGCAGGCGATCGAGATGTATTGCTGCGGTGCTCATTGGCATTCCCATGTTCAAGCATAACACGCTCGCGAGTGAGCCACAAATTACCACCACGATCGCTGACCGCAACTGACATCTATCTGCGAACGAGAATCTCACCGCGGCCGCCGTTCAGCAGGTCGCCGTGAAAGATTTCGTAGGTGGCATCAAGCAGCGCGGGGTCGGCGGGGAAATCGAGTTGGGCCAGCGTGCGCAGATAAACTCGCAAGAAGAGTGGCTGGCACCGGCCTCCGGCGCGAAACGTCGGTAACAGCGCCGGCGAATCGTTGAAGACAGCCACGGTGCCCCGTCGCATGCCGGCAGCCGGTCTTAAGGAGCACGCTCCGAAGATAAACAGGCTGCCGGCGACCATGTTGATGCCGGCGAAGTCGCCGACTGCTCCGCCGATGGCTACCAGTCCGCGCCGCATCGTATGCGCGACTTGGTCACCGGCGTTTCCGTGGACCAGGAGCGTGCCACCGGTCATGCCGGCTTCACTGCCAGGGTATGCGGCGCCGACGTGATGGCCGGCGCTGCCGCGAATGCAAATCAGCCCGTCATGCATCTCGCCCCCGACGTAGTCACTGGCATCTCCGTCGACCGTGATTTCGCCGCCGGCCATCTGGCTGCCAACGTGCCGGCCGGCGTGGTCAGTGACATGAATAGAGCCCGACTTCATGTGAGCGCCGATCCAGTGGACTCCTGCCATGTCGTCCGCGAATTCGATCCGTTCGTCGGCCGTATCACCCGAGACGTGAAATAAATCGGCCAGGGGCAATTGCTGATTACCGTGAAAGATGGCGAACCGCTCGACCTGTGCCAGCGTTTTGTCTCGCAGCGCATCAGGCGTCAGCCCCTCGACCTCGATGGGGATCGTCGACGTCTCGCGGAGTTTCAGCCGTAGCGACATAACGCAGGTTCAATAGTTAAATTGCACGCCGCGCTTGCGCAAATCCGCAACGAGCGTTGGCGTGTCGGTGTATTGAACGGCGTCGTATCCGCAGGCGCGCGCGGCCGCGACATGGCCCGCCGTGTCGTCCATGAAGAAGATTTCTTCCGGCCGCACTTGCGCGGCTTCAGCGGCCGCGGTGTAGATCTTCGGGTCGGGCTTCATCGTGCCGACGCGAAAGCTGAGCGTAACCACGTCAAAGATGTCTGGGATCATGGCGTACCGGCCACTGGCGAAATAGTCCCAATGCATTTCGCAAGTGTTCGACAGCAGCCCCAGTCGGAAGCCGGAAGCCTTCAGATGCGCCAGGACCGGCTTCATCGACGCGTTCATGCGAAAGATCGCCCCCGCGGCGTACGCCAATTTGTCATACGCGGGACGTTTATCGGTGCGGCGGCAAAACTCCTCGTAGAACTGCTCGCTCGTCACCTGGCCCGCCTCGTACTGCCATTGCAGCCCGCTATCGAAGACCGCTTCGCGCACTTGCTGCTCGCTCAGACCGGCCGCAGCTGCCATCTGCCGGCATGACAGCGCATGGTCGAAGTACAGCAGGACATTACCTAGATCGAAATAGATAAATTTGGGCACCATCTAACGCACGTCCGGCTTGCGAGGCTCGTCTCCGGGCTTCATGCCGAATAGGAAATGCATCAGGTCACGCGTGCCCAGCGTGCGTGGGCTGGCCAATAGCTCGCCCGCGTAGTAGCCTGCAGCTTGTCCCTGTTGCAGCGCGAAGGCGCGCACCCGATCGAGCACATGCCCCTTGGCCGGCGGAAACTGCGTTTCGTAGCAGCGAATCGATTCGATTTTCGCATCGAGCGTATCCGTGATGTCGACCACCAGGTGCCCACCCGCCGGTGGCAGGCCCAGCGCGCCAAACGCCAACGTGTAGTAGAGCTGCGCCGAAATCGTATGCACCGGCAATCCGGCAAAGTAATCGTCCCACTTCGTCAGTCGTGCATAGAACACGGCCGCGTCCGTGATCTGCATCGCCTGCCAGTGATCCGGCGAAGCGAGCGGCGTCTTCTCGCCAAAGCCGATGACGAGCTTCGGCCGATATTTGCGAAACTCCAAGCCCAGCGCCACCCGAGCTTCGAACGTGTCGAACAGCCGGCGGTTCGGCAGGTTCAATTGAATTCTTTTGGTTACGCCCAGAACCTTGCCGGCGCGTTCCGCCTCGGCCAGGCGAACTTCCGGCCCGGGCGACAGTGGCGTCGGTTCACCGTCGGTCAGATCGATGATGCCCACGCGATAGCCCTGCTTGGCCAGTCGGGCCAATGTGCCGCCGCAGGCGATCTCGACGTCGTCCGGGTGGGCGCCGACGGCAATCACGTCGAGTTGTGGATATTCTTCGGGCTTAGTCATGCGAGGACCACCGCTAGGAGGACGGCTTTACGATCGACAGCAAAAATGTGGGATTCAAAGCGTCGAAACGGACGCGCTCGAGTTGGTAGGTGCCGCGCGCGACGTTGATCATCCATACGCGCACGTCCTGCACACGACGATGCATCGTGGCATGTACGTCGGCCAGGTTCTCGATGCTGCCGGTGTTGGCGACCAGACGGCCTCCCGGGCGCAATCGATCGTAGGCCAAATCGAGAAGGCGGCTGATCTCTCGCCCGCTCCCCCCCACGAAAATCGCGTCGGGGTCGGGTAGGTCGACCCACGCCTCGGGAGCCCGGCCAAGCACAGCCACCAGGTTCCGCAATGCAAAACGCGCCGCATTGTCCAGGATCAGCGTGTGATCCTCTTGATCCATTTCGATCGCGTACGTCTTGCCACCCGAGGCAATCTGCGCCGCCTCGATCGCCACCGATCCGCTGCCGGCGCCGATGTCCCAAACGGTGCTCATCGTGCGCAAGTCGAGTTGCGCCAGAGCAATCGTACGCACTTCACTGGGCGTGAGCAGCCCTTGCTTGGGTTTCGATTGCAGAAACGCTTCGTCGGGATTGCCGAACAGCCGCCGCCCGATTTCGTCGGACGGACGATCAGGCATGTCGGGTTTGCGCACCAGGATCATAACGTTCAGAGGCGCGAAATCCTGCCCGGCCAATTCCTTCAAACTGCCGCGAGTGACGCGCTCGTCAGGCGATCCCAGATTCTCGCACACATAACCCCAGAAATAGTCGATCCGCCGGTCGAGCAATGCCTGGGCCACCTTAGACGGCGGACAATCCTCGCTGGTAAATAGTCCCACGCGCTCGGCAATGCGAATCTGCTCCAGCACCTGGTCCAGCGGCCGGTTGGCCAGGTTGGTCAGGTAAGCCTCTTCCCAACTCTCCTTCACGCGGGCGAATGCCAATTGCATGCTGCTGACATGCGGTACGACTTCGAACCGATCCTTGCCCAGCTTTTCGCAGAGGTAACGGGCCAGGCCATAGAACAACGGATCGCCCGAGACCACCACGACCACCCGGCGATTTCCCGCGACTGCGATGCGCTCGACGATGGCGTCGAGATTGCCACCTGCCACCAGGCGTTCGGCTTTGCCCGTCGGGACCACGCGCAGCGTATAGTCGGCCCCCACCAGTAAGTCGGCCTGCTCGATGAGTGAGCGCGCGGCGCTCGTGACGCCGTCCAGGCCGTCGTCGCCGATACCGACAATGTGAACCTTATCCTTGGGGGGCATTCCGATTGGGGGTCCGTTGATTCCTGGCGAGCGCCGAAAGGCGAGTGGCCCATTCCGTTAAGCGTCTCAACCACTTGTTGCCCGAGATTTTATGCCGCTGGGGCGACTTTGTACAACTGCACGCGGCGGCGCCCCGATTGGACGCCCGCCCGCTCGCCGGTTACAAGTAAAGAGTCGCTCTGCCCCCCTCGCGTGGCAGGCCGCGCAGCCACCTTCAATGCAGCATCTCCCGTGACGACTAAACAAAAGCGAATCTCGAACGAGGGTCGCTCCTCGGCCGCCAAAGGCCCTGCGCGCCCGGCGGCAGACACTCGGCCTGCGAAGCGTTCCGTTTTGATCGGTATCGTGCTGGCGACGCTCACGGGCGGTGCCGTGTACGCGATCTCAACACAGGCTGATTCGAACAAATCGTCAACACAGCAGCAGACTTCGTCGCGGGACAAACAATCGGATGGCGGCCGCGCTTCATCGGCATTGCAGCCGCACGTCGACAAGACACCGCCGCCAGGCGAAGCTCCGAACGGCATGGTGTGGGTTCCCGGTGGCATTTTCTGGATGGGAACCGTGGATCCCACCTCAATGGTTTGCGGCGGGCCCGACGCGATGCCAGACGCGCGGCCGGTACACCTGGTGGCCGTCGACGGCTTCTGGATGGATCGCACCGAGGTCACGAATGAACAGTTCGCGGCATTCGTCAAAGCGACCGGTTACGAAACGATCGCTGAGCGAACGCCGCGCGCCGAGGATTATCCCGGCGCCCCACCCGAGAATCTCGTGGCGGGCTCGGTCGTGTTCACGCCCCCCGCGCACGAAGTGCCGCTGGACGATCACATGCGCTGGTGGAGTTATCTACCTGGCGCGAACTGGCGCCATCCCGAAGGTCCGAAGAGTGATCTGACCGGCCGCGAGAAGCAGCCCGTCGTACACATTTCGTGGATCGACGCGAAGGCCTACGCAGATTGGGCCGAGAAGCGGCTGCCGACCGAAGCCGAGTGGGAATTTGCCGCCCGCGGCGGGTTGGATCGCAAGCCTTATGTCTGGGGGGACGAGTTAAAGGTCGACGGTCGATACGTGGCGAATATCTGGGAAGGACATTTTCCCAACGAGAATAGCGCCGAGGACGGTTTCAAACAGGCGTCGCCGGTCGGCTCGTTTCCCGTAAACGGCTTTGGGCTTTCCGACATGGCCGGCAACGTTTGGGAGTGGTGCAGCGACTGGTACCGGCCCAATTACTACGCGCAAGTCGCGCCGGCGGCCGACGGAGCGGTTCATAATCCGCGGGGGCCTTCCGAAAGCTTTGATCCGCGCGAGCCAGGAGTGCCCAAGCGCGTGCAACGTGGTGGCTCATTCCTCTGCACGGATCAATACTGCACGCGATATATGCCAGGCTCGCGTGGCACGGGCGCCGTGGACACCGGCAGCAATCACGTCGGATTTCGGTGCGTGCGTGCGGGAAAATAATCCCGCGTGCCGACTCTCTGCCAGCACCGTTAAGTGCGGCACATCGCACGAGTTAATCACCCACACGGTGACGAAAGTTTAACCCGCAGTGCAGTGCAGTTCGGGTTTGCGCGCTCGGCGAATGCTACTACAATCCCGCCCGCATTTTCGAGAGCGGTTGCCGCCGCGGGGGGTGGCATCGTGGCAGTTCCTTGTCGGTCGAATCGTTTGCCTGCGCGCGAGACTGTCGCCGCGAGCTAGCGACGGCACTACGACGAACACTGGCATCGATCCGAATCGTTGACCAGCCGCGGCCGTACGGTCGCCGAGAGGATGACGTGGGGGTTACTTTGCCTGATATCGCTTACGACAAATCGCTCGCGCGCGGCCACCGACGCCGGGGCGTTGCTAACAAGTGCGCCAGCGTGCCGCTGCGCGTCGTCACGGCCAAATTCTTTGTCATCGCCGTAGCATTATGGGCGATGCTCAACGGTGCGCTTTGCACCTGGGCACAGGAGGCGGTGCCACAGGAACCGACGACCGGCCTGAACATCAGCAATGTGAATGACCGTCTGAAGCGCGTCGAAGAATCGCCGGACCTCGACAAAGACCAGAAAGCCAAGATCGTCGACCTGTACAAGGGGACGCTCGAGCAGTTGACCAATGCCAAAGATTGGGAAGCGAAGGTTGTCGAGTGGCAAACGCGCCGGCAAACGGATCCGGATGATTTGAAGCGGTTCAAATCTGAATTGGACACGCCCCCCGCTGATCCGGTGCTCGAGGTTCCGGATAACCTCACGCTTCCGCAGCTCGAACAGAAACTGGTCGATGCCGAAAGCAAACTCAAGTCCGAGCAGGCCAAACGAGCCGAATACGAAGCCGAACCCAAGCGGCGGCGCACCGATCTGCCCGGACTGGTGAACACGGCACAAGAACGTCTGAAAGAAGTCGATCGCGATTTGGCGGCGTTACCACCCGCCACGGAATCGCTGGATATCGCCGAAGCGCGCCGCGCATTCTTGAGCGCCATGCATCGGGCGGTGCAGGCCGAGCTTGATTCTTATGATCACGAGCGCGCATGGTATGAAGCCAGCACCGAGTTGATCGCCGTCCGCCAGGATGTGGCCGCCCAGCGCGTCCGCCAGGCCGAAGGCGTGGCCAAGCGTTGCCGGACACTGCTCAACGAACAGCGCAAGCTCGAAGCGATGAAACAGGCCGAGGAAGCCCGCCGCGCCGCGGTCGCGGCGATGCCTGAGTTGAAGACACTGGCCGACAGAAATGCCGAACTGACTCAGGAACAAAACGGCCCCGACGGCTTCCCAGCCAAGATCGCGGGCCTGGCCAAGGAAGTCGACGACCTGAAAAAACAACTCGCCGACTTGCGGGCGAAGTTCACCCGCGTGCAGGCACGCATCGACGCCGGCGGGATGACCGACGCCGTGGGATTGATCCTGCAGAAGCAGCAAGCGGATTTGCCGGACCTGCGCGTCCATCGGCAGCGTTTACAGTTCTGGCACGACGAAGCGTCGCGCGCTAAAGCCAAGCTCATCGAGCTGGACGATCAGCATGACGAGCTCGACGACCTGGACAGCCAGGTCAACAAGGTCATGGGCACGATCGATCCCAACCTGCCCGTCTATCAACGCTACGAAATCGAAGCCGCCTTGCGCGAGCTGCTCAAAGCACGTCGCGGTTATTTGAAATCACAGATCGACGCCTGCGATGCCTACCTCGAAGAGGTCGACCTCAAGGTGGCTCCCACCGAGCGAAACCTGATCGAGGAAATCGGGCGCTATAAGGAATTTATCAGCGAACGCATTCTGTGGGTGCGTAGTTCGCCGGTGCTGAGCAGCGTGGACTTCCGCCGCGCGCTGGACGGCCTGTTGAAGATCGGCGACGGTCCGCAGCTTTGGGCGGCGCTCGCAGACCTCGCCTGGGACGCGCGCGACAACCCCATGATCTACGTGTTGGCGGCAACCCTGCTGATACCGCTCGTCGGCGCACAGCGTTACCTGCGGCGCAAGGTCTATGCCGTCGATCTGAAAACGACGCAAGCCTACGCTGCTGACATCAAGCCCACGGTACACGTCGCCATTCTGACGGGCTTGATCGCTGCGTTGTGGCCGCTCGTGATTTACTTCATCGCCTGGCGTATGACGGCGCCGGACGCCGCTTCGCTGCACGCGCAGAATATCGCCTATGGCTTACAGGCCACGGCGCTGTTGCTTCTGACGACGGAACTGCTGCGGCAAATTTGCCGGCGCAAGGGGTTGGCCGAAGCGCATTTCGGCTGGCCCTCGGACGCCGTGGCCATGGTCGCGCGTCATTTGCGCTGGGCCATGCTGCTGGGGCTACCGTTGACGTTCCTGGTCACCGTGGCGGAATCGCCCGAGTTCGACGTTCATCGCTCCCCTTTGGGACGCATCGCCTTCATGGCCGGCCTGCTGTCATTGGCCGCGTTTTCGCATTGTGTTCTGCATCCCGGGCGCGGCCTGCTGCACACGCTTACGGATCGGCCTGACGTGAGCTGGTTTTGGCGAAAACCTCGCGCCTGGTATCTGGCCTCCGTGACTGGCCCGCTGGTGCTGGCCATCGTGGCGGCGTCTGGCTACTTCTACACCGCGTTGCAATTGGCTTCCCGTCTGCATGCCACCCTGTGGCTACTATTGGGGCTGCTGATTGCGCAGGCGTTTGCCCTGCGATGCCTGCTGGTAGCGCGCCGCAAGCTGGCGATCAAGCAAGCCCGCGAGCGCCGTGCCGCCGCCCTGGCCCAATCGCAGCACCACGCGCATACCGGTCCGACCGAGTCGGCCATGATGACCTCGGAACGGACGATCGACCTGGTGACGATCGACCTGCAGACGCGCCGTTTGTTGCGCAGCTTCGTCAACGTAGCGTTGATCGCGGGCTGCTGGTTGATCTGGATCGACGTACTGCCGGCTTTGGGCATCTTGGATCGTTGCGAGTTGTGGAGCTACAGCTTTCACAAGACAACGGCCAACGGCGAGGACCTGGTGGCACTGCCAAGCATCGGCTACATCACTCTGGGCGATGTACTGCTGAGCGGCGTTGTCTTGTTGTTGACCGTCGTGGCCAGCCGCAACTTGCCGGGCTTGCTCGAGATCGCGTTCCTGCAGCGGCTGCCGATGGATCCCGGCGGCCGGTATGCCATCACCACGGTGTCGCGCTACGTGATCACGCTAGTCGGATTGGCTGTGGCGTTTTGGATGATCGGCATCGGCTGGTCGAACGTGCAATGGCTGGTCGCGGCCATGACGGTCGGCTTGGGCTTTGGCTTGCAGGAAATCTTCGCCAACTTCGTGTCAGGCTTGATCATCCTGTTCGAACGGCCAATGCGCGTCGGTGACACCGTGACGATCGGCGGCATCAGCGGCAACGTCAGCCGGATTCGCATCCGCGCCACCACGATCACCGACGGCGATCGCAAGGAGCTGATTGTGCCGAACAAGGAATTCATCACCGGCCAATTAATCAACTGGACGTTGACCGACACTATCCTGCGAATGGTAATTCGCGTGGGTGTGGCGTACGGGACGGATATCGCGCTGGCGCGGGCCTTATTGCTCAAGGCGGCACAAGATGATCATCGTGTCTTGCGCGAACCGCCGGTAACGGCCGTGCTCGATCAGTTCGGCGACAGCACGCTGAATTTTGAGCTACGCTTGTTCGTCGCGGGACTGGAAGAGTTCGCCGAAATTCGCCATGATTTGAATACCCGCATCGATAAGTTGTTTCGCGAGTCGGGCATCGAAATGGCCTTTCCCCAATATGACGTCCACGTGCGATCGATCGAGCCGGCCCTGGGCGTGGTCTCGCGCGTCGACTCACCGCCGCTCAAACGTGCTAGTTAAGAGTCATGAGCAAATCGAGCCAACGGCGGCAACGCAAACGGCGCTTCTCACGCCGCTCGAAGCCGGGCGATTTGCCGGGCCTGGTTCAGCCCGATCCCGATTCGCCGCCGCCGGTCGTCCACGTCATTGCCTACGGGCCTGACCAGTTTCTGGAAAAGCGCGTCACCGATTGCCAGCAAGTCGGTGAGCTGATCAACAAGGCGCCGGTGACCTGGATCAACGTCGAGGGGCTGGGTGACGCCAACACAATCCGCTCGATTGGCGAATTGTTTCATCTGCATGCACTGGCGCTCGAGGACGTCGTCAACACTCATCAACGGCCCAAGGCCGAGCAATACCAAGGGTTCCTGTTCATCGTAGCGCGGATGGCCGAGTTGAAGGAACGACTCGAGACCGAGCAAGTCAGCATGTTTCTAGGAGCGAATTTCGTCGTCACGTTTCTGGAAGATCCCGGCGACGCGTTTGATTCCGTACGGCAGCACCTGCGCAACGCGCAGGGGCGCGTGCGCAGCTCGAATGCCGGATACCTGGCGTATTGCTTGTTGGATGCCATCGTCGATGGCTACTTTCCGGTGGTGGAAACGTACGGCGAGCGGCTGGATGAGATCGAAGACGAAGTAGTCCGCGCGCCGAGTCGGGCCACGATTGCCTGGGCGCACCAGGTGAAGCGCGAGCTGAGGTCGCTGCGACGCGCGGTATGGCCCCTGCGCGAGGCGATCAACGCCCTGGCTCGCGATCCGCACGAACTGATCGATGCCGAGACCCGAGTCTACCTGCGCGACTGCTACGACCATACGGTTCAGATCATCGACATCGTCGAAACGTATCGCGAACTCGACGCCGACCTGACAGATCTGTACCTGTCGAGCCTGAGCAATCGCTTGAACGAAGTGATGAAGGTGCTGACGATCATCGCCACGATCTTCATGCCCTTGTCGTTCATCGCCAGCGTCTACGGCATGAACTTCAACACGCAGACCTCGCCCTACAACATGCCGGAGCTGAACTGGCGTTACGGCTACCTGTTCGCCCTGTCGCTGATGGTCGTGACGGCGATCGGCATGTACTTCTATTTTCGCTGGAAGCAGTGGATCGGACCGCGAAGCCTTGAGCGGCAGCATCACGAGGCGCGCATGCTCTTGCACGAAGAGGAACAGAGCAAGCTCCCCGTCGCCACAGCGGGTTCTGTGCAGAAAGCCGAGCCGGCAAAAGCGGGCGCCGAAAAGGCCAATTAGGTTGCCGACAGCGGCTTGCCGCGTGTATTGCAAACCGACGGACGCCGGTTACTTCAAATCGACCGACCAGTAGGCGTTGTCCAAAAAGCTCTTCCAGCTCTCGTACTTCGGGTTGCCGAGCTTGATGCTCAGCAGCGGGCTGCGCTTCGGTTTGACCGGTTGCTTCACCAGGTGCATGTGCGCTTCCTGCGGCGTGCGGCCTCCCTTTTTCACGTTGCATTTCACGCAACTGCAGACGATGTTTTCCCAGCTCGTCTCGCCGCCGCGGCTGCGCGGATTGACGTGATCCAGGCTCAACTCGCTGGTGGGAAACTTACGGCCGCAGTATTGGCAGCGGTTTCCGTCGCGGGCGAAAATATTGCGCCGATTGAAGCGGATCGCTTGTTTTGGCAACCGATCGTAAGACAGCAGGCGGATGACCCGCGGCACCTGGATTTCGAAATTAACCGACCGAATCCAGTCGTCGTGCGGCTCTTTGAAGGCCGAACGCAGCTCGCTGACTTCCCGCCAGCTCTCGAAATCGTAGTTGGCGTACTGGCCCTGCTCGACGTGGATCACTTCGGCCAGGTCGCGAAATAGCAGCCCGAACGCTCGCCGCACGCTGACCACATGAACGGCCATATACAGCCGGTTCAGGACCAGCACGCTCGAACTCAACGGGCTCAGCGCAGCATTCGACATGGGTGCCTCGCAATAGTGCTGACTCGATCGCGAGAACGCCGGCTACAACTCCCTGTTCACTCAGGACTTGGCTCGGCGACCGAGATCCCTGCATTGCCAACCCAGATGGGGCATGCACGGCATTCTATTCGCCCCCCACTCGACCGGCTAGTCAATTTGGCATGAGCGTGCCGCGTGCAGGGCTCTGCAGGGGCACGGGCGTCGACTCAAACGCCCCCCATCTGCTTGATCGTCAGAATTGCTTTTCTGCCTGTCAGGGCGGCACATTTCCTGATTCTTGTCAAGTCGACGAAGGCCCAGAAACCTCGGAAAAAACAGGGGTCAAAAAAGAAGCAAGACGACTTGCCCCGCAGCGCGAATTGTCATTAGGATGAACTTTGTTCTTACGCGAATGGTTCGATAAGCACTGTCTGGCGCAGACCGCCGCGGCACGGGGGAAACCAAGCGATGATTCATTACTCGTGCGACCTATGCAAGCGTCCTCTCGATCCCGAAGAGGACCTGCGATACGTCGTGAAGATGGATATCCACGCGGCATTCAGCCCGCTGGATCTGGATGGCCCCGAGGCCGACTCTGACCACCTGGATGACTTGGACGAGATCATCGAGCAACTGGATGATCTGTCGAGCGACGCAATCGGTGAGGACATTCATCAGCAGTTGCGTTTCGACTTGTGCCCAGAATGCCGCAAGAAGTTCCTCGCCAATCCGCTCGGCCGCAAGAAGGTCGAGAAATTCAATTTCAGTCAGAACTAAGCCGTCGGGGCTGATAGCCCCGCGGTCGTGCCGCACATCGTAAAGCGGCGCACTGACGATTTCTGACCCCGCGGTGGATACGACCGGTGTATCAATCCGGCCAGGGGAATCGCGCACGGAACCGTCGCCTGATCGGTCGGGGCGCCACCGTCGTGGCGCTCGCGATTATTGCCGCGCTGCAATCGTGGCGCGGCTGCTCGCTGGAAGAAATCCAGCGTCCCCCTTTGCCCGAAGGGCATTACGAGGTGCGCCGCGTCGTCGACGGCGACACCCTGTTGATGCAAGATCGCAAGCGTGTGCGATTGATGGGGGTCGATACGCCCGAGACCGTCAAGGAAGACACGCCGGTGCAACCGTGGGGACCCGAGGCAACGGTGTTTACCCGTGAATTCGTCGAGTCGGGCGAAGTCCGCCTGCAATTCGATCGCGAGCGGCTGGACCGCTTCGGCCGGTACCTGGCCTACGTGTGGGTCGGCGATCGGATGCTGAACGAAGAGTTGCTTCGCGCCGGTCTCGCGCGCTGGGAGCAGGGCTACCACTATTCGCAAAGCATGAAAAATCGCTTTCGAAAGGCACAGCGCGAGGCACAGCAGGCCAAACGCGGAATTTGGAGTGGACGGGATCGATGAATGCCTCCCATCCGCGAACTGCCCTTCGCCCTCAATTCAGCCTGCTACACGGCTTGCTCTTGATGTCGATATTGGGAATCGTCTGGTGGCAGGCCGCCCGCTGGCCCATCACAGCAACGCAGCAAGTCGGTCCCACGTATTTTCTGGGCGGAGGGGGCAAACCGATCTACGAGGTAGCTCGCATTGAGCGTCCGCCGACAGCGTCTGAATTCGCTCGTCGCGGCTTAGTTGCCACAGGCGTAATCGTCGGACTGTGTTGCGTGGTATTCGGCTTTCGACGTAAAGCGTCGTAGTCTCACCCTAAATCGGCGGTGGCAAGGGGCTAATTCAATGCCAACTGCCACTCGAAGTATTGCCAGGCAGCTACGCCGATGGTGAGCACTATTGCCATCGCAAACTGTAATTTCGCCATACGCCGCATCGCTCTCTCGAACGTTGGATCGCGCAAAATGATGCGCGCCTTGAAGACTTCGTGAGCCGGCAGGAAAACGCGGACCATCAGCTTGCGCCGAGTGGCAAAAAAACGCGTTAACGCCGCGACGCTCGAAAAGGCGCAAAAGGTAAAGGCGGCTTCGGGCATGTTGCGTGAAAACCATCCGAAACGCACGGATTCACGAGACTGCAGCTTCAGTACAATTTACTCTGCGGATAGTAGCGACGCATCACGGTCGCTCGAAGCCACACGAGCGCCACGAGATTGATAATCTTTGCCCAAATCAGCCAGGATTGCAGCACCCAAGCTTCGCGATAGTCGCTAAGGCCAAAGAACGCAAACGCCAAGGCGTACCACAGCTCAATAGCGCCGTTCCGGTACCTCGCCCAACGGAGTACGACCAAGACCGCGAAGACTAGCCAGACAGTTCCCTCGAACAAATTGAACCAATGGTAGGGAATCGCTTGGGCCGGATACCGAGCCGTCGCGTAGGTCCACCAGGTTCGCAGAAAGAGGAAATCGATCGCTGTATGCACAGTCGGTAATCTTCAATGGGGCACGACGACAGTTTCCGGCGGTCGGTCTATCCATGCGATATCTTAACTGCAGGCTCGATTCTGAGGCCTTTCCAGCCTGAATGCTCGTGAAAACATCTAGTCTGGCTCAAAAATGGCACTTCTTGACCGGCGCTGTGCCCGCGACGTACCCTTGAATTGGAGGGAACTCCCCATGAAGGTCGTCGTCGAAATACCGGCAAATGTCGAACTAGCACTGCAGCAACAATTCGGCTCAGATCTCACGCAGGCAGCCAAGGAAGCCATGGCCGTCGCCTGGTACCAGGCAGAGAAGCTCAGCATCGGGCAAGTCGCTGCATTGCTTGGAATCTCGACCTACGAGGCCGATGGCTTAATGAAGAGGCACGGTGTTGACGCGACCTATTCACAGCAAGATTTCGAGCGTGACAAAGCCACTCTCTATCGGCTGCTAGGCTCTTGATCGTCGTAGTCGCCGGCACTCTCAACCTTCTGGTCGCGGCCGCCGCACGTGGCCTTCTCGATCTACCGGCGGCGATTAGAAACCTGCGAGCCACCAATTTCCATGTGTCCGACGCGGTTGTTGTTCAGGCACTTCAGGCCGATGCCAAACGGAAGCGACCTGGCTAACCATTTCGGCTGATTTTGGTGCCTCTCCCCCACGCCTCGCAAACTTGTTCACCCCCCGCACGGCTGCTAAAATCGGCGATTCTTTCCAGCTTTCTCCTGCTTGAACTGACAAATCGCGAGGACCTTCCCTTGACCAGCAACAAGAATCTCAAAATCGCCGTCATCGGGGGCGATGGTACCGGCCCGGAAGTAGCCGGCGAAGGACTGAAGGTCCTCAACGCGGTTTCGAAGCTCGAAAATTTCAAATACGAGCTCGAGCATTATGACTTTGGCGGCGATCGCTACCTGAAGACCGGCGAGATTCTGCCCGCCGGCGCCGTCGACGAACTGCGCACTTTTGACGCCATCTACCTGGGCGCCGTGGGCCACCCCGACGTGAAGCCGGGCATCCTGGAAAAGGGCTTGCTGCTCGAACTCCGTTTCCAACTCGACCAGTACATCAACCTGCGCCCCGTGCAGTTGTTCCCCGGCGTCGAGACGCCGCTGAAGGACAAAGGGCCGAAGGATATCGATTTCGTCGTCGTGCGCGAGAATACTGAGGACATGTACTGCGGTGTGGGCGGCTTCTTGAAGAAGAACACGGCCGACGAGGTTGCTACGCAAACCGCGATCTACACACGTAAAGGGTGCGAGCGCGCCGTGCGTTGGGCCTTCGAATTCACGCGCAAGCGGAATAACCCCAAGAAGATGCTCACCCTGGTCGCCAAGACGAACGTGCTGACCTATGGCCATGACCTGTGGTGGCGCACCTTCCAGGACGTCGCCAAGGAATACCCGGACATTAAAGCCGACTACAACCACGTCGATGCTTGCTGCATGTGGATGGTGAAGAACCCTGAGTATTACGACGTGATCGTCACCACGAATATGTTCGGCGACATCATCACCGATCTCGGTGGCATTCTGCAGGGCGGGATGGGCGTAGCGGCCGGCGGCAACATCAACCCCGATCCGGGCGGCACCAGCATGTACGAGCCCATGGGCGGAAGCGCTCCGAAGTACACTGGCCTGCACGTGATCAATCCCATGGCCGCGATCAACGCCCTGGGCATGCTGCTGGAACACACCGGCCAACCGGCTGCGGCCGCACGGGTGAACAAAGCCATCCGTCACGTCACCGGCACCAAGATGAAGAGCCAGGCCGCCGGCAAGATGGGCTACAGCACACAGCAAGTCGGCGATCTGGTCGCCGAGGCGCTGTAGAAAGCGCCACCGACAGTCCGTTTGGGCAAGGAAGCCATACCGACCTGGCCCTGGGATCGCGGGAACGTCCATGCCGAAAACCGGTATCGCGATTATTCGCGCAGGAAGTACAGAGCATCATCTGAAGCTGTCACTGCGCGACGTCCATTTACTCGACGGCGCGTATTTCTTTCGCGACGGTTGGATGTACCGGCAATTGCTGGGGCTCGATTTTATTGCAGGCTTGCGCGGGCCGCCGAAGGATACCGTGCTCGTGACGCATAAGCGCAAGGCGTTGCTGGTCCACCTAGGTAACCTACTCACGGCGCTCGAATCGCAGCGTGAATTGATCTCGTATGACTACGCGTACGGTTTCGCGGACGAGAAATTCCGCCGGCACAGCGGCGGCATGACAGGCTTTCGTGTACAGGGAGGCTTCGGCCACATCTCGGTTCGTCCGTCAGGCTATTGCGATTTGACCATTGCCGACGAAGACACAAGCGGGCACGGACGAATCTTTGCCATCGTCGACATGCGCGTGCGGCATGAATGCGAGACCGAAGATCGCGGAATTCTGCGAGTCTATCGCAAGCAGGCATCCGTCGGCTGGTTCGACGAACTCGCCAAGCTCATCGCGTTCCTCAAGAAGCGAACCGTTGACACCGTCGAGGTGCTTCACTCTGCTGGTGGCTGACACGTTATGGCCGCAAGTTGTGAGCAAGAGTCGAAGTTAATAGTCGAGAGGACGCGATGAAAAACACCATGTTCGATCTATCCGGCCGCGTAGCTCTCGTCACCGGCGGCAGTAAAGGGCTGGGCAAGGCCATGGCCCGCGGATTTGCCGAGGCGGGGGCCGACGTCATCATCAGCAGTCGGCATGAGAACGAGCTGCGCGCCGCGCTCGATGAGATCGGCCAAGGCACATCCGGGCGGCACGAATACATCGTGGCCGACATGACCAGCCGAAAGGACGTGACACATTTGGCCGAGGAAGCGTTAAAACGCCTCGGCCGCGTCGATATCGTCGTCAATAACGCCGGCGGCAACACGCCGCAGCCGCTCGACAAGATCACCGACGCGGATTGGGACCGTGTCATCGAGTTGAACCTGACGAGCTGCATGGCACTGTCCCGCGCGCTCGCCCCGCAAATGAAGGAGCGCCGCTGGGGACGAATCATTCATATTTCGTCGATCATGGCCCTGGCGTCGAAGGAAGGGCGCAACGCCTACTCGGCCACCAAGGCGGCACTGATCGGCATGGCCCGCGCGAGTGCCCTCGACCTGGGTCGAGACAACATCACGGTGAACTGCATCGCACCGGGGCCGTTCCTCACGGACCTGCCAGGCAATTTGCTTTCGGCCGACGAAAAGAAAGTCTTCGCGGATCGCACCGCGCTTGGCCGCTGGGGGGACCCGCGCGAGCTGGCCGGCCCGGCGCTCCTGCTGGCCAGCGAAGCCGGCAGCTACATCACTGGCGCCGTCCTGGTCGTCGACGGCGGCAGCCTGTGCAAGACGTTTTGATGCTCTCTAACCAAGCTGGTGATGCCACGGAGAGCACAGAGTTCACCGAGGATTTCAGAATCTCGGTGTGCTCGGTGGCTTCCCGTCTTTTTAAATCTGCCACCGAGCCAAACTAGCAGAGCTCAATGCCTTCGCTCTCTGTGTCCTCGGAGAACTCTGTGGCAATTTCTCCTTCCTAAAGCGGAAGGCTGAATTAGCTGTGCATCCGCGCCAGCGGATCGCCGCGATCGATGATTTCGGCCTCGGCCGCCGCCAACTCGTCAAGTCTCGCACTCACGCGCTCGGGAATATCAAACAGCATCGCCAGGCGGACGTAGGTCGCGTGATGGCGCGCTTCGGACTCGAACAGGCTGGCATAGAATTCGGCCAGCGTGCGATCGCTGAGCCGATCCTTCAGCAGGGCGAATCGCTCGCAGGATCGCGCCTCGATCAGGCTGGCCACCAGAAATCGATCAACCGCCTTGCCCGGCTCTTGCTTGCGCACGAGATCATTGAGCTGCCGACCATAGCTCGAGGGCGTGAGCCTGCGAAATTTCAGTCCACGCGATTCGATCAAATCGAGCACCTGGCGAAAATGATCGAGCTCTTCGTTGACGATCTCCGTTAGCTCGCGCACCAGGTCGACTTTGTCGACGTAGGCGAAGATCAAGTTCATCGCCACGCCCGCCGCTTTCTTCTCGCAGTGCGCGTGGTCGAGCAGGATGTCTTCGAGGTTCTCTTCGACCGTGTCGAGCCACCACGGCGCCGTGCTGCTTTTTAGACTGAGCATGCGAGCTAGACGGCCGTTTTCTCGGGCACCGATTGCGGCGCCGCGGGCCGTTTCTTTTCCATCGCGGCCAATTGCTTCGTCCAATCCTTGGCCAGCAAATTGCAAACATAGTTCGGAAAGAATCGCTTCAGCCGCCAGAAGATCCGTCCCTGGCGCGGCAGCACGACGTACAACCGCTTATCGGCAATCGCCTGCACGGCGGCGTTGGCGACGTCGTCCGCGGTGAAGTTCGCCACCTTCATCATCTTCGAGGCCAGGTCGCGATCGATCTTTTCTAGTCGGCCATCGTTCAGCAGATTTGTCTGAAAGAACGACGGGCAGACGACTGTCACACCGATATTGTGCGGCTTCAATTCGCCGTACAACGTTTCGGAAAGCGACAGCATGCCCGCCTTCGCGACGTTGTAGCCAGCCATGCCCGGCTTGGCGGCTATCGCGGCCAGCGAGGCCGTGTTGATGATGTGGGCGCCGCGCGGATTTTGCTTCAGCCAGGGAATGAAGTAATGGCAGCCGTAGATGCCGGCATTCAGGTTAATGCCCAGGATCCAGTGCCAATCGTCGAGCGTGTATTTTCCCACCTCGCCCGACCCGGCCACGCCCGCGTTGTTGACCAGCAGGTCGAGGTTTTGCCACTCGGCTTGTACGCGGTCTCGCAGTTGCTCCCAGGCAGCCGGCCGCGCGACGTCCATGTGGTGAGTAAAGCCCTCGCCGCCGGCAGCACGGACCAGCCGCAATGTCTCTTCATTGGCCGCGTCGTTGACGTCCACCAGCGCCATGCGCCAGCCGTCCCGGGCCAGTCGCTGGGCAATTGCCCGGCCCAAACCGCTTGCCGCGCCCGTGATGATCGCGTTGCGTCGATTGTCGGATACCACCAGAATCGTCCTCGTGAGAAGAAACCGCAGGCGCGAAAGTCTGCAGGTCGATGAACTCGGCCCGGTTCTCGCGGCCACCACGCCCCGAGTTGAACGCCGCGCGCAGGATAGACCGGCACCAAGGTCGGGTCAAGCAGCGGCCTTATTCTTGGTCCGAGGACTACAAACTCTTTAGCCGGAGTCTGCGACCCCGGATTGGCACCGTAAGGTCCCGGCCTCGAAGAGGCCAGCTACAGGTGATGAGGCGCAGAATCTCAACCTTCGCAGTTCTTCTGCTTACTACGGCCCGTGAGATCGATCGAATCCATTACCGTCATTCGTACAGACCTTCCGCTTTTTTAAGCATGTGTGCGGTGAGATTTGGTTGACGAGTGGCCGAGGCAATGTTCCCCTGGAGATTACGGGAGTACAATGCCGTTCTTGTCCTATCGCGTCCGAACGATGCTGCTGTCCTCTGTCGAGGACAGGTACGTTTGTCTGGCGGCATCGATCTCTTTTGAATGGCGGCGGAAAGATGTTTCAGCACCATGCTTATTCGTGCAGGATTCGAAGCTGCCTTTGAATTTTCCAAGCCGACCGCCGTGCTGCTGATGGCGCACGTGCATCCTTCGCGGAGCCAATCGATCCGCGAGCCCGAACGATTGAGGTCACAGCCCGAGGTCGTAGTTTCTGAGTATGCCGATACCTACGGTAATCGCTGTGGTAGAGCCTCTGTTCCGGCGGGTCGCGTCGTGTTCCGTAACGACCTATTGATCGAGGACGACGGGCTGCCGGACGTCCAGATGTGGAACGCGTTTCAACACCAGGTGCAGGACCTGCCAAGCGAGGTGCTCCTATTCTTGCTCGCTAGCCGCTATTGCGAGGTCGACAGTGAACTCAAGAATATCGCCTGGTCCTTATTCGGTCACCTGCCAGCCGGCTGGCCTCTGGTGCAAGCCGTATGCGACTACGTCCATCAGCATATCCGGTTTGACTACATGCAAGCCCGCGCCAATCGAACAGCGCTCGAGGTGTTTCGCGAGCGCGTTGGAGTCTGCCGCGACTACATGCACCTCGCTATAACATTCTGCAGGTGCCTCAACATTCCTGCGCGATACTGCACAGGCTATCTCGGCGATATCGGCGTCCCCTCGTCGGCTTCTCCGATGGATTTTAGTGCCTGGTTCGAGGTTTACCTGGGCGGCACGTGGCACGCCTTTGATGCACGGAACAACATTCCGCGAATAGGACGGATCCTAATGGCACGCGGCCGCGACGCCGCAGACGTCGCCCTGACCACCACGTTCGGCGAAAACCAACTCACGTCGTTCCAGGTCTGGACAGATGAGATCGCCGCGAACTGACGTAGGCGATGGCTACGCAACTCACAGGTAGAAAGGCCTTGAGCTCGCAGCACGACTTAAGGACTGTGGCGACCGAAGGTCAATTCGCTCGATCTTGTAACGGTTTTTGCGCGGTAGGCTGAAAGGCCTGCCAAAAGTCTGCATAGGTTTCCGATCCGCGCAAGGTCGCCAGCAGGTCGTCTCTCGTCCCCTCGGCAGTGTGGTCGCCATCGCGAGCCGTGATCGTGTTCTCTCCCGCGGTGAGAGTAAGCTTCTGCAGTTCGTTGCTGCGACCGAATTTCTCGACAATCGCGCGATTCACCGCGGCCGCTGCGTAATCAATATCCCGAGCCATGCTTGATTCCTTGGAAGAATCCATTTCAATGCCTGCCCGTCGAACGTGACGGACCAAAGGCGGAACGACAAGAGCGTGTTCCGCAGGGTCGACAAGCTATCTCGCGTGGCGAGTTGCTGTGAGAATCAAGGACGCGCCCGAACTAAATCGAGCACAATGCCCTCGTGTTACTCCAAGTGTCGACAGCCCAGTATACCAGCCTGGATTCGGGCGGAGGATGGGTCGGGCGAAATCCGGCTCATTTTTGCAGGTTATGCACTGCATGCATGGCGTATTCGCCGTTGACGAGGCCAAATACGTCGGCCGGGGACGATCCGCCGGGCGGATGTCGCGTCAATCGATGACTTCCAACTCGGCCCAGTAGAGCGGGTGGTCGCTTGCGCCTTGATCCTGGCAACCGGCCGCCACGGTGCGTAGCCCCCGCGTGAGGATCCAGTCGATCCGCCGCTCCGGCGGTTCTGACATCCCGGCGGCGACGGCGTCGACGACCCCCGGCATGACCAGCAACTGTTGAAGCTGGTCATCGTCCGGCAGCGTATTCATGTCCCCCATCAAGATCGCCGGCGGGTCAAGCGCCAGAAATAGCTCTCCCACGGTGCGCAACTGCTCCTGCCGGCGCAGCGCGTCGCGGCTGTCGAGGTGCGTGAGCAGTACGTGTACGGTCTGGCTGCCGACTTGAATCGTTGAGAAGACCACGTTGCGATGCGTATGAGCCCCCGCGCGCGGCAGTGGGATCCGCTGCCAGGCAGAAACCGGCAGCCGGCATAGCAGGCCGTTGCCGAACGATCCGTCCCACCAGCGGGCTTCGGTCGGCGCGAAAAGATAAGGAACGCCCAGCAACGCACTCAATTGCTGGCATTGATCCGTTTGCCACCAGAGCTTCGGACCCAGCACCTCGTTCATCCCGACAAGGTCCAAGTCGCGTACACAATCAGCGGTGCGCGTCAGGTCGCGCACTTTATCCGGACCGCGACCGCCGTGAATATTGAAAAGCCCGACACGAAAGCGAGGGCCCGTCGCGGGCGTGGCCATCGCTGAGCCGGAAAACGTCGCTCCCGCGTCCGGACCGGTCGACGTACGAATGTTGCTGGCCCACAGAGCCACGCCGACCATCAGGCCGCCGATGCACAGCCAGCGAAGTCGCCATCTGGTTTTACGGTCCGTCGTGGTCGGCGGCGCAATAGCCGTTAGGTCGGTGGGCTGGTCTCGTCGGCGCCGAGCAACGTCGCTGATGGTTTCTGGCATAGTCCTTTTGCCTCGTGGCGGGTGCTTGCTCGCGCGACAGACCACGGGATATCCGCCCCGCGCGGCGAGCGTCAAGGGCAAACGAGAATTTCGGCGCAAATACATTTCGGCGAATCAATCACGATCTACTTGCTAGCAGAGAGGATGTACGGAGCTCTCGGTTTGACCGCAGCGCTCACGAGGAACCGTCGACGCGAAATCGCGCAGCTTGCTCATCTCACCGGGGACGCGTCCGGTACGCAGAACTGATATGGCCCCATATCACTCGATCCGGTACACCGATCCCCCACAAGCGCGACCGCGACGGGTTTCGGCCGCGCACGATTTGAAGGATGCGCGCCAGGACGGCGCGAACCCCATCCGGATTCGGGTCCGGATGTTATCAGGCAGATTCCGGACAGGCCTTCAACCGCATGGCCGGCCTGCGAAACGTCAGGGGCGGAACGACGAAATGCTCTCAAGGATGCGAGCAACCTGGCGATCATTCCTTACGGATGCTGCAACGCCGGATTTTGCCAATCGGTTGGCCGGCAGTGCTCCCGATCGCGCCCGCCCGCAACGAGCCACGGCGTTGTTGCTGCTGGTTCTTCTGGCCGCGTTCGTGCCGCGAGCGATCATGGCGTGGCGCGTCGACACCGTCTGTGCTGACGGCGTTATTTATTTCCAATTGGCCGGCGAGCTCGAGCAAGGCCGCGCCGATCCCGACGACGTCAGCCATCTACAGTCCGGGACGTTTCCGCTCGCGCTGGCCACGTTGCATCGCTGGGGTCTCGATTGGGAAAGCGCGGCGAAATTCTACGGCGTGCTGGCCGCAACGCTCGCCGTGTTGCCTTTATTCGGATGGGTGCGACGACAGTTCGACAATCGTGTCGCCGTGCTGGCCTGTTTGCTTTATGACTCGCACCCAAAACTGATCGAATGGAGCCCCGAGGCGGTCCGCGAGCCGTCGTTCTGGCTCTTCTTCTTGCTCTCGATCTATTTCCTGTGGCGCGCGGCAGTCGAAGTCGATTGGCGACTGTTCATCGCCGGTGGCGCAGCCACGGCCATCACCTGCCTGACACGCTTCGAAGGATGGTTTCTCCTGGCGCCGCTCTGTGGATGGGCGGTCGTGCGGCTCTGGTACTTGCACACCAACCGCTTACGCCTCGTCACCGGCTGGGCGTGCAGCCTGGCGGTTATCCCGGTCGTATTTCTCGCCGTTGGTCAGCTCTTTCCAGGCGGCAATGACTGGAATCACTTGCGTCTCGATCCGGTTCGTCGCGCTAGCGCCTGGATCATGTCGTGGCGAGCCCCGAAGAACGAGCCAGGCGCACCAGTCGCCGCTCCGGTGACGGCCGCCGAAATCACCGATCCGCATGCCGCGGATTGGACCGCCGCTCAGGCCGCGGCAACCATGCTCAACGTCTGCGAACGCGGCTTCACGCCGCTGTTTGCGATTTTGATGTTCGGCGGCTATTTCGCCCACCTGCGGCTGTTTCACCGCAGCGACAACTTGCCACTGCTGCTGCTGGTGTTGGCGGTCGCTGCCGCCGTGTGGATTCATCTCTGGTTTTCGCATCAGGCCAGCAGCCGGTATGTGCTGACCATTGTCCTGATTTCAACCCGCAGCGCCGCATTGGGCCTACTCGACTTCGGACGTCTGGCCGAATCGTGGTTATCACGGCGCTGGCCCACCGTGCGGCTCACCGCGACCACGGCATTACTGGCCGCCGTGGCGCTCGTCGGGACAGTCGACGCCGTGACGAGCGATTTCAAGAGCCGCGAAGCGCTGGCCGACCTGGGCAAATGGATTCATGACCAATACGGGGCGTCTTCGCTCGTCGTCGGCTCGGAAAGTCAATTGGCGCTCGTCGGTTTCTATGCCGAAGGGGAAGCGTTCCCTTTTCCGCCGCAATTGGCCGGCGCGGCGCTGGCCAGTTGGCTCGACGAGGTCGACCCGGACGTGGTCGTCATTTCGAAGCGCCGTCAAATGCCGGAGCAGTACGAGCCCATCCTGGCACAACGCGAACGGCTCGGCCTGGAATTAATACCCGCCGAGCGGATTCCCTGCCCGACGAAAAACATGCTGGTGCTGGCGCGCGAGCGTCGCACAGTGGATCTGACACGGCGGACTTCCAGTATTCGCATCCCGGGCCCTTGAACCGAATCCAAACGCCCCACGCGGCGACCCTACGAACATCGCATCGCGATTTAATTCTATGGACCTGTCCCTCCTTGCCGACAACACCGTAAAGCTGGCGCTTGCCGCGGCCGTGGTCGCGTCGCTGGTCTTGTCTCCGGCGGCTAGGGCACTCGCGCGACGCTGGGGCGTGCTCGACAATCCCGACGGTGCCCGCAAGCACCATGGTCGCCCCGTGCCGCTGTGGGGCGGCGTGGCGGTTTACCTGGCGCTCGTCGTCGGGCTACTGGTCGTCCGGTTCGCAGGAACCGGAAGTAGCGAATTCGACCAATTGTCGACCACTGTCATCCTCGCCTGTGGGCTGGTGTGCCTGGTCGGTTGCGTTGACGACAGTCGAGATCTGAATGCTCGGTTCAAGCTACTGTTGCAGATCCTGTCGGTGATTCCGGTCGTGCTCGCGGGCTATTACTTTGACCGCGTCGTGGCCTTCGGTTATCCGATCGAGCTTGGCTGGCTCGGCATCCCCCTGACCGTGCTGTGGCTCGTCGGTTGTATCAACTCGTTGAACCTGCTCGACGGTCTGGATGGCCTGGCCTCGGTCGTCGGCGTCTCGGCTTCGCTGATCATGGCCGTGATCGCGGTCAACACGGGGCATCCGCAAGTCGGCATCGTGGCGCTGATCCTGGCCGCGTCCCTGGGCGGATTTCTGTTCTACAACCTGCCCCCGGCGAGCATATTTCTGGGCGATTCGGGCAGTATGGTGATCGGCCTGTTGGTCGGCATGATCAGCATTCAAGGCGCGCTGAAGACCAGCGCCACCTTGTCGATTGCCGTGCCTGCCGTCGTAATGAGCGTGCCGATGCTCGATACCGTGTTTGCCATCGTGCGACGCAAGCTATCGGGTCAGCCGTTCGATGCGGCCGATCGTGGACATATTCATCATCGCCTGCTCGAGCGAGGGCTGACGAACTGGCAGGCCCTGTGCATCATCGGCGCGCTCTGCCTGACAACCGGCGCTGCTGCCACCGCGGCCACGCTACTGAGCTTCGAATGGGTCGGCTGGATCACGGCCATCGCACTGGTCGTGGTACTAATCCGCACGCGTGCCTTCGGCCATCACGAAGTGGCGCTGGCCAAACAGCAAGTCACGGCGGCCTTCCGACGCTATCAGGGGGGCGCAGTAGCACAAACTCCCGCGGTCGCCGCGGCGGAAACGCCTCCGACCTGGAACGAAACCTGGACCGCCTTACTCGAAGAAGTTGGTACACGTGCCGTCGGCGGCTTTG
Organism: Pirellulales bacterium; assembly: GCA_036499395.1. Classification (NCBI taxonomy): domain Bacteria; kingdom Pseudomonadati; phylum Planctomycetota; class Planctomycetia; order Pirellulales; species Pirellulales bacterium. Next base: position 90,226 of record DASYDW010000095.1, on the reverse strand, counting down.
AGCTGTTGCTGGCAAACCGGACGTCGCAACTTCGCTACTCCTGGCGCAAGTCGGGGCCTCAGGCGCCGGCTCGCATCACATCCAGCCCCCTGGTTGTGAAGTTTACGCACTCCAGCGGCGTTTTCTGCCAAATGCACCTGCTCGACGTCGAGGCGACCGTCGATCAAACGGACATTCTGCCGCGCGTTAAGACATTGCTCGAAGCAATGGTCACCGCCTGGCAGTTCTCGGGGGACACGCAACCTCCGGCGACATTGCGCGTCGAATTTCACCATGTGGCGGTCGAACTTCCACGCAAAGCCGCCTAAGAATTGTGACGGAATGATTGCATGCAGGTTTCCGTCACGCCTCGAATGCATTTTCCCAGGGATACGGGCTCAGCCGATGGCTGGCGAAGTCTCGAACCGGGCCACGGCTGGCCACGGTTAGCGCCAGGCGAGATTTGGCGGCATCGCGAATTGCTCGGCTTCTTCATCTGGCGCGACGTCACTGTCCGCTACAAGCAGACGCTGCTGGGCGTGGGCTGGGCATTGGTGCAACCCCTGGCCACCTTCGCGGTCTTCAGCATCGTCTTCGGCCGACTGGCCCATCTCGCCTCGGACGGCGTTCCCTATCCGGCGTTCTGCCTGGCGGGTCTGCTCCCCTGGATGCTCTTTGCCAGCGGCGTAACGACCGCCGCGAATTCGCTCGTGGGAAATGTAAACCTGCTTACCAAGGTTTACTTCCCGCGCCTCCTGCTCCCCCTGTCGAACGTGATCGGCGCGCTCGTCGATTTCAGTGTCTCGCTGGCGGTTGCGCTTGCGGTGTTTTGCTGTTATGGCATCACACCCAGTATGCGGCTGGTGCTCTTACCGCTTCCCCTGCTGTTAGTGCTAACGACCGCCGCGGGAACGGGGTTCTGGCTGGCGGCGCTAAATGCCCGCTACCGCGATGTACGGCATGCACTCCCCTTTCTCGTGCAGCTGTGGATGTACGGCACGCCTATTGTCTATTCGCTGGCAATCGTGCCAGCGCCATGGCGAGTTGCCGCGGCGATCAATCCGCTGGTAACCGCGGTGGAAGCATTTCGCCAAATATTGCTTGGCACCGCGGGACCGCCGCTATCGCTGATTGCAGTTTCAACGTGTTCCGCCGTGGCTCTGCTGCTGAGCGGTATGGCCATCTTTCGCCTCGCCGAACGTTCGGTGGCCGATACGATCTGATTCGACTGCTCTGTAATTCATGCACGACGCCGTTCTAAAAATCGAACAGCTTGGCAAGCGATATCGCTACGCGCCCGGCGCGCGGCGACATGCAACATTGCGCGATCGGTTGGGCCACACCACCACCGCGGCGCTTCGCCGCATTACGGGGCAAACAGCGAGTGCCGAGAAGGCCGACGTGCCGGATGGCTACTGGGCGCTGCGCGATATTTCGGTCAATGTTGCCGCCGGCGAAGTGTTCGGGCTGGTGGGGCACAATGGCTCGGGCAAAAGCACGCTGCTGAAAATCCTGGCCCGCATTACTGGCCCCTCCTCCGGGCGGGCCCTGGTGCGTGGACGCGTCGGAGCGCTGTTGGAAATAGGCACCGGCTTCCATATGGAGCTGAATGGCCGGGAGAACGTCTATCTCAGCGGCGCCATTCTCGGCATGCGGCGGGCCGATATCCGGGCCAAATTCGATGCGATCGTCGCGATGGCGGGCGTCGCGCCCTTCCTCGAACTCCCGGTCAAACGTTATTCCAGTGGCATGTACCTGCGGCTGGCCTTCGCCGTGGCGGCCCACCTGGACAGCGAAATCTTGCTGCTCGACGAGGTGCTGGCAGTCGGCGATGCGGCGTTTCAGCAAGCTTGTCGGGAAAAGATTCTCGAACTGGCTCGCTCAGGCCGCACGATCATCATGGTCTCGCACGACTGGGACCTGGTCCGCACGATTTGCGATCGGGCGATGCTGCTTGAACGCGGACAGATGATGTCGGTAGGGCGCGTGGGCGAGGTCCTGTCCCGGGCCGCCGCCTGACGACCAGCCATCCGCCACCCTGCTCGCCAGGCGCTATCATGCCAGCACCGACCGGCAAACAATCAAGCGGCGGTATCCATTCACTATCGTTCAGGTGGTCGCGCGCAGGCGTCCCGGTGCAGAAATGTTTTGCCGGCCACCCGACGTTGACCCGTTTGCCACAACCGGATACCGTACGCCCCCCTGCGTGGCTTGCGCCGTTACATTCGTCGCGCCGATCGGGGGGCGCTATGCTCCAAGAAAACAATCCATGTCCGTGCTTTCCCAGCTCGACACCACTGTCAGGGAGCCGCGTGCCGCGCGGCACTTGTACCGGACCCCGGGCGCAGCCGTGATGCCGAAGACCTTCGATCTCGATATCGGCGTCATCTATTCGGGCGAGCGCCATTTCATGAATCCGCTGGCCAGTTCGCTGGCCGGCTCGGCCGACGTAATCTCGCCGCGATTGATTCTGGTCGATAACGTTTCCGCCGATGGCGTGGCCGCTTGGACTTCGGCCTTTGCCCATACCAAGGTCGTGAAGAACGATCGCCCGCTGGGTTACGCACAGAATCTGAATCGCATCCTATCGGTGAGCGACGCGCGATACACGCTGCTGCTAAACACCGACATGTATTTCGACGTCGGGGATCAGTGCCTGGCCAAGATGGTCGCCTTCATGGACGACCATCCTCGCTGCGGCCTCAGCATCTGTCAGGTTTATCGGCCCGACGGCAGCTACGGTTATCCGGCGCGCCGCTTCCCGACCGTTCGCACGATCGCTGCGCGTCGCCTGGGCTTGCAGCGGCTGCTGGCCGGCCCGCTGCGCGAGCATCTGTACGAGGATCGTCCGATCACGGACAGCTATCCTTGCGATTGGGTCAGCGGTTGTTTCATGCTCGTACGGCGCGAGGCGGCACAGGATGTTGGCCGGTTCGACGAGCGGTACGTGAAGTATTTCGAAGACGTCGACATGTGCTTGCGAATGGCCCGCGCAGGCTGGCAAGTCATGTTCAACGGCGCCACCCGCTGTTTTCACCACGAGCAGCGCGCCAGCCGGCACGCGTTTTCGCGCGATGCCTGGCGTCACGGTCGCGCTTATTTGCGATGGTTATTGAAATGGGGGCTCACAACCCCATCCTCCGGCGAATTGGGGGCGGTCACCGCCTGGTCGGCGCAGCGTGGAAAGCGGGTTGATCCCGCGCAGGCGGCCACGGCCCGACCACACACCGGCGTCGCAACAGAACGGGCGCCGGAAACTGTGTCGGCCCCCCCTCGGCCACGTTCCTAGCGGACGCCCTCTCGCGCCTCTCCGGCAGCCGATCACCCCTGACTTGTACCGGGGCGTCCGTCAGACATACTTACCGTTGTCGCGTGGGCGCGCCGTCGAATGACGGCCAAGTTCTTTGGCCGACGAACGATTGGCCGTGGCGTGCGTCGGCTTCACAGATTTTATTGCGGGGTTCATCATGGCCTTTCGCCGAGTCATATTGCCTCTGCTCGCAGCGCTGCTGTTTGCTGGATCCGCGCACGCCGTCGAACCGGCGCCATGGGCGCGCAGTCATCTGGAAGAGCTGGTGCGTTTCTACCGGCAATTGCACCAGGCGCCGGAATTATCCTTTCACGAACAGCAAACGGCCGAGACCATGGCCGAGGCCTTGCGCGCGGCGGGGGCCAAGGTGACAACCGGCATCGGCGGATTCGGCGTCGTGGGCATTATGGAAAACGGGACCGGACCACGGCTGATGATCCGCGCCGACATGGACGCGCTGCCCGTCGTCGAAAACACGCAACTGGCGTACGCCTCGACCAAGAAGGTGAAGGATGACAGTGGCAATGAGGTTGGCGTAATGCACGCCTGCGGCCATGACATTCACATGACCAGTTTGATCGGCGTGGCGCAATATTTGGCGGCCAACCGCGATCGCTGGAGTGGCACCATCATGTTCCTTTGCCAGCCGGCCGAGGAGCGTGGCTCGGGCGCCGGCCGCATGATCAAGGATGGATGCTTCGATCGCTTTTTCAAGCCTGACTATTCGCTGGCCTTGCATGTCGACGCAAATCTGCCGGCCGGCGCCGTCGGTTATCACTCAGGCTATACGCTGGCCAACGTCGACAGCGTTGATGTCACGATGCGCGGTCGCGCCGGGCATGGCGCATATCCGCATGTCACGATCGATCCGATCGTCCAGGCGGCACACCTCATTCTAGACCTGCAAACGATCGTCAGTCGCGAAGTGAAGCCTACGGAACCGGCCGTGATCACCGTCGGTTCGGTTCACGGCGGTGCAAAGCACAACGTGATTGGCGATAGTTGCCACTTGCAAATCACGGTGCGTAGCTTCAGCGATGAAGTACGCAAGCAACTGCTGGCCGCGATTCGACGCAAGGCGCTGGCCGCGGCCAGTAGTGCCGGCGCGCCCGAGCCCACAATCGCCGTCTCCGAGGGAACGCCGGCCATGTACAACGAGCCGCAACTGGTCGAACGCATTGTGCCGGTGCTCAAACGCGTGCTGGGCGAGGACAAGGTCGTGCCGTCCGAAGCTTCGATGGGGGGCGAGGATTACAGCGAGTACGGTCGCGTCGGCGTGCCGATCTTCATGTTCCAGCTCGGTTCGGTCGATGCGAAGCGGCTGGCCGGGCTGAAGCGTGTCGAGCAGGCCCCGCCGTCGCTGCACTCTCCCTTGTACTATCCCGATGCTGACGAGACGCTGATCACAGGCGTCACGGCCATGGCATCGGCGGCAATTGATTTGCTCCCCGCAAAGAAGTGAATCTGATGCAAGCCGGTAGCCCCTCTCGATTCCGTGCGATTGCACTCTGGGCACTCGCTTACGTAGCGACGATGACCGCCATTCTGTGGGGTTTGCAATACGGTCGCGACATGGTCGTTGCCCAACTGGGCGACCCCGCATCGGTGGCGGCGTGGCGCGAGTGGGCCGAGGAAACCCGCCGTCCGACCGACGCTGATCAGCCGGTTGAGAGGCGTCCGGTGAAAAGTGACGAACCGCCGGCCCTGATCTTGATGCGCGATCATTTCGGCTCGGTGCGGGCCGTGGCACTCGTGATCGGAACGTTTGTATTCGCGTTTCTCGGCTTTCTCGGTCATGGAATCTGGAGGCAGCGGGGCATCGCGCCTGGCGGCTCGCGACACTCGATGCACGAATGAGGCCCATGAAATCGGTCCGACGCGACGCGATTTACCGCTAGCGAAGCGTTCCGCGAGAAACTCCAGAAACGTCGATAAAATCCCTCCGAAAATGCTTTTCGCCCTCGCCAGGTCTCAGTACAATGAGGGCCTGTCGTACGGCAGTTCGCCGGAAATCGGGAGCGAGCAGTATCAACGACCGCGTTCTGCGGTTCGCTCCGGCAACTGTCTGAATGACAATCCCTTCGTTCGGTTTCGTCGAACAATTGTTAAAGCGTCCTCATGGTTTTGCGCATGCATTGCTGCATTTTCGCTGCGCGCGAGAGCTGCATTGTCGCGGCGCGCGAGGTTTGCCTTCGCGCTGACGTTGCGCGCTTTGATGGCAACGGGCATTGCTGGTATGCGCCGCACGTGTTCGACGCTGCCGTGTCCGCTTTTGGAAAGGTTCGACGGTGAACGGAAACGCCAAGCGTTCCCCAAACGATAGCACTCGGAAGAAAACTATGATCAGTAACCTGGCCGAATCGCCCACCAGCACCCGGCCGCATTTGCCGCGCGTACCGGATCCGATCGTTAAGGACCTCGTCAAGGTTTTCAAGCTGCTCTCGGACGAGACGCGCTTGCGCGTGCTCCTGTACCTGACGCAGCAGCCCGAGCTGCACGTGCGGGCGTTGTGCGACCTGTTGGCGCAAAGCCAACCGGCGGTCAGCCATCACCTGGCGCTATTGCGCGTGGCCGGACTGATCGAATCGCGGCGCGAAGGGAAGCACAACTTCTATCACTTGCTGCCCGACCGCTTCGAAACACTGCTGGATATGTTCTTCGCCAGCGTGCCCAAGGACGAGCGCCGGATCCGCTTCGAAGACTACGTACTGAGCTACGCCCCCTCGGGAACGATGGCATAAGCCGTGCTTACTCCTCACTGCGCGGCGTTTGATCTATCGGGAAATAAATAGCAGTGCTGGCGCAACCTACTGTCGACGCTTTCTGCGATTGCGGCCGCGACATTTGGGGTCATCACCCGCGCAGGTAGGAGTAAGCGCCCTTGGGTCTAAACAAGTTCCCTTGCCAGGGTGCGATGCCTTATCGCCGGGGTGCCCTACCTTTCGGCGCGGTGCCATGCTTTTTCCGCGGCACGCGGATAAGCATGTCTAGCGAACCAAGCGCCGCGCAACTCTCACTGCCGCCGCAAAAGCTATTGCGAACTCTTGGCCGACCCACCGTCGATGCTCAGAGTCGGCGAAGTCACACACTGGCGGCGCGAGCGTTTGTGCGCCGGGAACAGCATGACCTGCGCACTGTACGAATCGTCGTCCGGCAGCGCACTGATCGCCGTAGTCGTCGCGTCAGCCCCCAGGCCTGCGTAGGCCACAACCGAATAGCGCGGATTCTGCGGGTTCGTGCCCGCGGCGATCACTGCCGAGCGCGCGTCGGCATACGTCTCACCCCGCAGTTCGAACGACCCGGCCTGGAATTTCACCGGCAGCGCCGCCGCTACGCGTGCGGTCACGGCGTTGGTCGCCGGCCGGCCGATCAACAACAGATGGTGATTCTTCAAATCCGCGTCGCTGACTTCTTGATCGCTTTTGATAGTGATCAACACATTGCCCCAGCGACGGGCGATCTTACGCGCCAGCAGGTCGGCCGCTTCGCGCTGCGCGGCCCGGTCCGCAAGCGTGCCGTACACAATCAGCGACTGCTCGGGCTCCTCTTCAAACGAATCAATCGACCAAATTCCTTCGCCAGCGCTTGTCGAGCTGCGAGTTCCCGTCAGCCAAGGCGCGAAGAACGAATCGAGCGATCGGCCGCAGGCCTTCTCGGCGGCGGCGCGGAATTCGCCGCTGGTTACTTCCTGGCCAGCATGCGCCTGGCCGAAATCGTCCATAAGTTTGTCAAAGGTCTCGGCCTCCAGTTCGTGCCGCAACGCGACCAGTAGCATGACCCCCTTACCGGCCGCGATGTGATACCAGCTATCGGTCTCCCAATCGAATCGCGTGTCAGCTAGCGGTACGTCGTGCCCCAGCCGCGCCACGCCGGTCAGCCACTGCGAGCGACGGATGAAGTGCGCCACGTCGAGGTGATCCTGCGCCGCACGGTCGAGAGCTTCTCCCTTAGCTGCCGATTTCAGCGCCTTTTCGAGTGCCACGATGCGCTCGTATCCGGCGTGTCCGGCCGCCAGCCAGGTGTCGGCGTCGGTCTTTGGCAACAGCGTGCCGCGCCAAGCGGCCGAAAGTGAAACCGGCTTCTCAAACCGATCTTCCTTCTCTTCAGGGAACGGTGCACTGTCAGCCAGGGTGGGTGGCTCTGCCGGCGCAGTGCCGACAACGTCCATCGACACAAGTGCCCAGTCGTTGCTCAGCAGCGGCTGCAAGCCAGGGCAATGCTCGCGATCTTCTTCGGTGGGCGTCCAGGCGCGTCCCAGCGGCGGACCGAACAGCGCCCAGCTTTTCAATTCCTTGGCCAGCTTCGTGGTGGTGAACTTGGCATCGCACGAGGGAAAGCCCGCCAATGGTGCCGTGGTGAACGCCTCGAATCCGAAGTCGGTTTTCAGCTTCCCTTGATGTTCACGAAATAATCGCAGCCACGCCCGATCGCGATCCGTGGGATGCAAGACCAGGTTCCCCGGCTTGCCGCTCAGGGTCGGCAACGATTCCTTACGCACGTCCATATCTTTGGCGTTATTGCAGCCCCAATAGAATCCGCGCGTCCCGCCGGGCCACTCGTTACGGCTGCTGCGCCACAGTTTGCTGTTGTGCGTTCCGAGTTCGAACATCGCGATCTCGCCCGTGTTGATGTCGGCCAGCATCCATTCGTTCGAGTACAGCCCGTTGTTGGCCGTGGAAAGGATCTTGATCGCCTTATCGATCGAATCGGCATACTGCACGGCCTGGCGAATCCGCGAAGCGAGGGCCTGACCTGTGATATCGAAATCGGTCTGGCGAATGGTCGTTTCCAGCACCAGGATGCCGGCGCTATTGATGTAATAATCCAGGCCGCTCATGATGCCGCCGGGATAACTCTGCATGACGATGCGATGTCCGGCCTGCGGCTTCAGATCGAGCCAGACGTTGTAATGATGCGCATCGGACAGGCTGCACATCGTGATGTGCCCAAAGATGATGTCGCCATCGGCCGTGGCCGGAGCCGTGGCGGCAAAGGCACTGCAATGTTCCTCGGCGGCATGTGGCCGCTCGGTGCTGATCGGCTGATGATACGTTTCATCGTCCAACCCCGTGGCCGTGGCGTGGACCCCGGGGGCCAAATACGCAACCTCCATGTCCGAGTTGAGCGTCACGATGTCGATCAGGTCGACCGGTCGATCGTCGTACTTCGCGCCGGCCGCGGCGGCGCCGTCGGCGATGCCCTTCATCTCTTCCAGGTATTCCGCGTCGTAGCGACGCAGAAAGAGCGCATTGACCAGCGTGCGCACATCGCGCCAGGCTTCGGCAGGAGATTTAGGACTGCGGCAAATCGCTCGCTTCTTGATCGAATCGGCGATCTCGGCTGCCAGCAGTCGGCCATGCTGAACGCCGCGTTCATAGGGCGCTCCTTCGATGTGCAAAACGATCCAGCCCGCCTGCGGATAGCGGTAGGCCGGTCCATAACGCACGACGGACGCCGGATCGGGCCGAAACGCGGTCGCACTGGGCAGCGGCTTTCGCTCGATCGAGGAATTCGCCGCGACCACGGTCGCTTCGGCTCCCAACATCGGTCGAGCAAGCCCCAGGCTCGCCACGATTCCCACCAGCACGATCCGTAACGGAATCCTCGGCATGACGTCTCCTTTGACGAAGTTCGGATCGTACTTGCCCACGGCGCACTACCGCACGCTCCGTCGTGGCACCGCGGAACAATCTCGACGATCGGCTAAACGCTTAAGGTCGGACGACGATCTCGGGCATCATCAGCGCGACCCCTTCCCGATGAATCAACTCCAGCCGACCGATCGCCGTCGTCACGGCTTGCAGTCGCTGCCCATCCAGTTGGCGCAGGTAGGGAAGCACGGCATCGAGCAAGGGTGAAGTCCGCGCCGACATCAGCGTCGACAACGACACGCCATTCGACTCATCGTCGTCTTCCCCCATGGCGCTCCCCAAGAGCGTCTGGATGAAGGATTTCGGCTCGGGCAGCAGCCGTACTTCGTACTTCTCAATTTTAGCTTGCGCCGCGGCCTCGTGGATGGCATCGCTGAGCGTGCCGATTCGATCGACCAGGCCCAGATCCAGCGCCTGCCGGCCGGTATAAACGCGTCCGCCGGCTAATTCGTCGATCGGTTTCTTGAGCTTCTCGCCGCGGACCGCGACGACGTGCCCTTTAAAGACACCGTAGATATCGTCCATCCAGGCCTGCATGCGTGTTCGCTGCGCCTCCGTGAATGGATGCGACGTGCTCATGATGGCGGAGTTTTCGCCGCGGCCGTAGGCTTTCCAGTTGATGCCGACCTTGTTCCATAGTCCCAACGTGGCGAGCTTGCCCCCCACGACACCGATTGAGCCCGTGATGGTGCTGTCGTCGGCATAGATCACATCCGTGCCGCAGGCAACGTAATAGCCGCCACTGGCCGCGACATTGCCCATCGAGACAACGACCGGCTTCTTGCCTTTCACACGCTTAGCAGCGGCCAAGATGATGTCGCTGGCCGTGGCCGATCCGCCAGGCGAATCAACGCGCAGCACCACGGCCTTTACCGAATCGTCGTTTGCCGCGTCATCGAGAGCTTTGCGAATCGGCGTGCTTCCGGCCGATTTGCCCCCGAAGCTCAGCGGGCTGGCATCGGCCGCGCCCAGCACGATCGCCCCCTCGACGTTGACGATCGCGATCGCTTCCTTGGTCGATTTCTTTTTCTTGCCGCCGCCGAGCAATTCGGCGTAGAAGTTCATGATCCCCATCGGCGAGGAGAAATCGATCTGCCCGGCCGCCTTGGCCCCGTACTTGTGGTCGAACTTGACGTTGTCGCCAAAGCGCACTTTGAGCGATGCTTCCAGGTCGTGTCGTTGTTGCACACGGTCGATGATGCCCAGCTCGAGCGCTTTGCCCGACGTGTAAGGCCCACCGTCGATCCAGCCCCGGACCTTTGCCTCGTCGACGTTGCGTCCCTGGGCAATCAGCTTGATCGTCGTTTGATAGCTGCTGTCCATCAGCCAGTTCTGCATCTCCTCGGCTTGCGGACTCGGTCCGTCGCGCATGAAGGTTTCCGAGGCGCTCTTGTAATCGCCGCAGTGTAGGAAATCCGGCGTGACGCCGATCTTGTCGAGCAATCCGCGCAGGTAGGGGCTTTCGGCGTAGTACCCGGTGAGCCATAGATCGCCGGTCGGCACGACCGAGATTTCGCTGGCGCCGGCCGCCAAAACGTAATCCTGCATCGTGAGTCCTTCGGCAAACAGGCAGACGTCCTTGCTGGCCGCGCGAATGTCAGCCATCCGTTGACGAATCTCTTCGGCTTGGGCCAATGTCACGCTGGTACCATCCAGAGAAATCACCACCGCCTTCACATTCTCGTCCTCGCGGGCTTTCGTCAGTCGCTCGATCAGGCTCTGCAGCGTGACCGAATGACTGGTGCCCATCAGGAAGTTTTCTTCGGCAGGTGTCTCCACGATGGGACCGCGCAGGCGGAACACGGCCACCACTGACTTGGCTTTCGCATCCTTCTTGCCATCGGCCGCAGCGGCAGGGCCGGCAAGCGCGAGTGACGACGCATACAAAGCAATCAGGAATAAGCAGGAACGCATCGAGTGCTCTCCTCTGGCGATGAAGGGGGTCGCGCGATGTGCGACGAGTCGGCTGCGAGGCATCGTTACGCCTCGGCAGACTGTTCGCCAAAGCGTGCAGTTTATTATAGGTTTCTCGCCCCAGTGGCAGGAGCCCCGCCGCTGGCACCACGGCGAAAACCTTGCTCCGGCCAGTGCATGCGCACGGAAGTGGGCGAGCTTACGACGGCTGTTCGGCGGCGCTACGCCCCATCCAACGATTTGCAGCCCATAGCACGGTGAGCAAGACGGCCCATTGAGCCAGCACCGTGCCGACATTCTCGACCCGGTCGGGCCGCAGCCATTCGATCGCGCGAGCAGTCATGGCTAACGACTCGCCACTGGCCGAGGTCGCACCGGGAAATGTCTGCCAGAAGAACCACACCATCAGCACCACCCCCTGTACGGGAACTAGCACCCAAATGGCGAACGACCACCACCGGCCGATCGTGATCTGATTGCATGCCAGGTTCACGTAGCGGTGGCGAAATTCCTCTAAGCCATATTTCACCGCGACATAGCCGAACATTAGGCCGCTGGGGATCAAGGCGTTCGCCCACACCCAATCCTGATTGGCGAGAAAGTCTAGGCTCACTGCGCTCGGCACGCCGCCCAGCAGACCGATGCCGCCGGCGATCAGCAAGGACCTATTGCGCGTGATCCCCAGATCCTGCAGGCCGCGCACCGCCAGCTCAACCATCGAGATCAGCGACATGAACGCCGCCATGAAGAGCGCCGCGAAAAAGAAAATCATGAACAGCCCGCCGGCCGGCATCTGCGCGAACAACTGCGGAAACCAGACGAACGTCAGGCCGTAGTTACCGGCGCCGACGATTTGCTTTTCGGCGTCCGGCATGATGGCGAAAATCGTACACAGCACGGCCACGCCCGATAGCAGCGAGGCGATGTTGTTGCCGATCCCCAATAGGAAGCAATTGACGCTGCTATCGTCCTTCGCGCGAACGTAGATGGCATAGACCGTGATCAACCCCCAACCAGATCCCGTGTCCCAGGCGTTCTGCGTGAGCGCTTCGAGCCAGATGCTGTAGTTGCCCAATTGCGACCAGTCGACCGTGAACATGAACTTCAAGCCGCGCTCGGCCCCTGGCAGCAGCGCTGCGCGAATCGCCAGCGCCACGATCAAAAAGAACAGGCTCGGCAGCAGGATCGTCGTCACGCGCTCGATGGCGCCGACGCCGCGCCAGATCACCCCCAGCGCCAAACTCATGCTGATGAAATGCAGTACCAGCGGCCACGGGCCGGCAATGAACTGATCGTAGAACTGTTGCGGCTCGGCCTTGGCCAGCTCGCCGGTGAGCGACACGACGAAGTATTCCAACACCCAGCCGGTGACGACCGAGTAGTAGAACATGATCGCCACGGCCACGAGCGTGACCCAGGCCCCCATCCATGCGAACCGTGGCCCGATCAGCCGCACGATCGAGCCCAAGGGTCCGGCCTTCATCCCGCGCCCCAGCGCGAACTCGAGAATGATCAGCGGGATGCTCCAGGCGAACAGCGAGATCACCCAGGGCAACAAAAACGTGCCGCCGCCATTCTTGGCCACGATGCGTGGGAAGCGCCAAATGCTGCCGGTTCCGACGGCCATGCTGAGCATGGCGAACAATAGCGCCCAGCGCGAGGAGAAAGATTTCTGTTCGTCCATGCGGTCCGATCGCGCTAAAGGCGGCGGTGGCGATAAACCCGGGGCGGCCGTAATGTTCAATCACCGAGACGCTCGGCAGCAACCACGTTCGGCGGCCAGCTCGCCCGCGATCGGGAAACCGAACGCAGCTCACGTACCGCACGAACTATAGTTGAACGTCGGCCCAACGGCTTTTATAAGATAAGAACTATGAGCGACGGCGTCATCCACACGCACCGGCTGGTCCTGCCGGTGGATACGAATCATCACCACACCCTGTACGCAGGCTCGCTCTTGCGCATTGCGCTCGAGGCCGCTTATATCACGGCCCACCAAACGATCGGCGACGGCGCCAATTTTCTCCTGCGGCGTGTCCTCTCGCTGGAATGCTACCGGCCTGTCCCTGTCGGCTCGATGATCGAGATTCAAGGGATCGTCCTGCACACGACCCGCGCGTATCTGGTGGTCGGCCTGCTGGGCACCCCGTTAGCCGGCGACGAGGGCCCGTGGATGGACGCCCTGATGGGCTTCGTGCAAGTCGATGCAGCCGGCCAACCCGCGCCACTTCCCGTCGAATCGCTGGCACCACAGAACGCCGATCAGTGCTGGCAAGAGCTACGCGAGCGCCTGGAAAAACTCCTGCGAATCCGCAACAGCAGCTAATCGCAGCAGAATCGCTACGGTCCATTAAAACCCCTCTCCCTCCGGGGAGAGGACAGGTTGAGGGGCGCTATACTGGGCGGGGCGACGACAGCGCGCAGACGAAACGAGAAAAGGGTGTTGGCACCCGCCGATCCACCCGCCCCTACAGATACCGTTCCAGCACGCGGCGACTCGCCGAGTCCAGCTTCTTGGTATCGGGCACAATGTAACGCATGCCGGCGGAATCGAGCAGAATCGCGCCGCGCGGGCCAACGCGCCGCACGTCGTCCTCACTTTTCAGCAGAAACTCGGTCCGGCCGCGATCGGTATCAACTTCCCACCGCGAAGGATCCGCATTCGACGAGACGCTGACGATGCGCTCGATCACGGGCATGAATTCCCGCCGACCGAGCTCTTCTTCAACCATTTTGCGGGATGCGGCCGGCATCGTCTGCAGATCGTCGATCCACAGCACTTCGACCCCTTCCACGTTGCAGATCGAAATACCGCGCTGTGCATCGGATAGCGGAAACGCGCGGATCGGCTCGACACCCACGTGACGACGGCCATTGCTATCGATTAGCACCAAGCGGCCGAACGAGTCGTACTGCAGCGAAATCCCGGCGAGCTGCGCAGCGCGAGAGCCCTCATCCTTGTCAGTTGCCATGATTGCTACGCCTCCGTGTCCGCATCAGGTTCAGGCTACCACTTAGCGCGAGCGTCATTATTCGAGCGCTTCCCGCGCCAGTGCCAACTGGGCCCGATGCAACCGGGCGTACATGCCGGGGGTTTGCACCAGCTCTTGATGCTGCCCGGTCTCCACGATGCGGCCGCGATCGAGCACGATCAAACGATTGGCCCGCCGCAGCGTACTCAAACGATGTGCGATCGCGATCGTCGTACGACCTTGCGTGAGATTGTCGAGCGCTTCCTGAATTTCGCGCTCGGTTTCGGTATCGACCGAGCTGGTTGCTTCGTCCAAAATCAGAATTCTCGGATCGATCAAGATGGCGCGGGCAATCGAGATGCGCTGCCGCTCGCCACCCGAGAGCGACTGCCCCCGTTCGCCGACCAGCGAGTCATAACCATCGGGCAGCCGCATGATGAACTCATGCGCCTTCGCCGCGCGAGCTGCTGCGATGATATCTTCACGCGTAGCGTCGGGACGACCGTAAGCGATGTTCTCTAAGATCGTGCCGAAGAACAAGAACGGATCTTGCAGCACCATGCCGATGTTCTGGCGGTACTCAGAGACGGGGAACTGCCGGATGTCGACCCCATCGACCAACACCGAGCCCTGCGTCACGTCGTAGAAGCGGCAAACCAGATTCACCAGTGTGCTCTTACCCGACCCGCTCGGTCCGACCAGGCCGACCATCTCGCCCGGTTCGATCGTCAGATCGACGTTCTCGATGACCTGGCGATTGCCATAGCGGAACCCGATGCCGCGCAACTCAATCTCACCGTGAATACGCCCCGGGTGAACGGGGACCGCGGGCTCGGGCACGCTTGGGACGCGGTCCAAGATTTCGAAAATGCGCTGCGAACTGGCTGCGGCACGTTGCGTCATCGAGAACATCCGGCTCATCGATTCCAGCCGGGTGTAGAACCGCATGATGAACAGGTAAAAGCCGGCCACGTACTGGGGCTCGATGCGGAAATCAAAAACCCGCCACGCACCAAAGGCCCACACGACCAGCAGCCCGCCGGTATTCAAAAACAGCACCAGCGGCCAGAAGAATGCCCATACCATGTTGACGCGATTATTGGCGTGAACCACGCGATCGTTCGCGCGGACGAAGCGGTCGGTTTCGCGATTCTCTTGGGCGAACGCCTTGACGACGCGGATGCCCGGGATCGTATCGGCCAGAACGTTGGTCATCTCGGACCAAGCGCGGCCGCCGCGCGTGAAGCCGTGTTGCAACTGCCCGCGAACGTAGTAAACCAACCAGCCGACCAGCGGCAGCGGCAATAGGCCCGCCAAGGCCAGGACCGGGTCCCAGGTAAACAAAATGACCGACATGCCAATGAGAAACAAAATGTCGCTGGCGAAGTCGACAACGTTATCGGCCAGGAAGTTGCAAATGCGATCGGTGTCGCTGGAAATGCGCGCAATGAGATCGCCGGTGCGTTTACCGCCGAAGAATTCGAGCGACAGCTTGTGCAGGTGGGCATAGGTTTGGTTGCGCAGGTCTCCCGCGATGCTCTCGCTGACGCGCGACATGACAACGCCCTGGGCCCAACCAAGCAGCCAGGCCGCGACGGCCGAGGCGCCCATTCCCAACAGGCACAGGCTCACCAGCCGGCCAAAACTCGGGCCGTCATGATCCTGTAGCGCGTCGAGCGCCTTTTCGCGCATGACCGGTGTCAGACGCGGCTCTTCGGTGATCTTGCGGAACTCTTCGTAGTGTTCATTCAAACCGCCTAGCAACGGGACGGTTAGATACGTCGGGATCAGTCCGGCCGTCGTGGTCGACACGGTAAGGACGAATCCCAACAGGACCATGCCCCATCGTTGCCGAGCGAAACGCGCCAGACGCCATAGAGCCTTGGTGCTGACAGGCGCTTCGGCGGGCTGCGCGATTACTTCGCCTTCATCCGGCTCGAGATTCTCGAGCGGCAAACCGCGGCGCACACCATCGAAGCATCGAACGAATTCATGGGCGCTTGCCGCCAGCCCATTCGTATATCGCCAATGACCCAGGCGGCGATCGGAAGCCAAAAGCTCGAGGGTGCCCAGGCCGCTCTTTTCTCTGGCGCGTACGTTGGCGACGTCATTCAGCGGCCAACTATCCCACTCGGTCGTTGTCACTTCGCCGTTGTCGCGCGCACGTGCCGGCGCGGCCGCCAGGATGCGACGGTCGGTCAGCAACACCAAGCCCGTCCCGTAACGCAACGGGCTAGCCAGGTCGGGTGTGAACCAAGCGTGGATCACTTCCCCTGATTCGAGTTGAGCCAGGGCCGTGCGACGCCAAGCGTCGGGCAGCGTTGGCAGGATGAAAGGTACATCGTCCAAAGGAGTGTGCTCCAAGGCAGGGGCCATCAGGCCGGGCGCGGCGGGCGGGGTGTAGCAGGCAAGCGACTCGCTCAATTCTAAACCCTAAATCCGTGCGGACAAATCAGATCGTTAAAACCCTTGTAGGTCCGATGATTCCCACCGTTCCGGCTGCGCGGCCCTTGACCGGCCGCGACATGCCCGTAAAGCTGACCTGGGGCAAATTTGTCTGCCAGGCTAGCTGTGCGGCCAGCGCTTAATCAAACCCGTCCGACGTTACGCAACGTCGGCCCGCACAAGCAGTTGCAAACACCGTTCCAAAAATCCCGCCTTTATGGAAATTCGCCGGATTCGCACGTTGCGCGGCTCGAACACCTGGGCCTGGTTTCCCGTGCTCGAAGCGCTGATCGATCTCCAAGAGCTAAAGGACTCTCCGTCCAACATCTTGCCCGGCTTCAACGAGCGGGTCATGTCCTGGCTGCCGTCGATGATCGAACATCGCTGCAGCATCGGCGAACGGGGGGGATTCTTCGAGCGTTTGCGACGCGGAACGTACCAGGGACATATCCTGGAACACGTCACGCTCGAACTGCAGCAACTGGTGGGCTGCAACGTCGGCTTCGGCAAGGCGCGCGAGACAACCGAGGAAGGGGTCTACAAGGTCGTCATCGAGTTCGAGGACGCCACGCTCGGCCTGGAATGTTTTCGCACAGCCATGCGCCTGAATCAGGCCGCCGTCTATGCAACTCCCTTCGACATCAAGGAAGAACTCGATCGCCTGCGCGACATGGCAGATGATTTATGCCTGGGGCCCAGCACGCGCGCGATCGTCGACGCGGCCGAAGCACGCGATATTCCGACCCATCGCTTGAATACGGGCAGCCTCGTGCAGCTCGGCTGGGGTGCCCGGCAACGCCGCATCCTGACCGCCGAAACCGATCGCACCTGCGCCATCGCCGAGTCGATTGCGCACGACAAGGAGCTGACCCGACGTTTGCTGCGCACGATTGGTGCGCCTGTGCCCGAGGGGCGTCCCGCCACCGATGCGGACGATGCCTGGGAAGCAGCGGAGGAGATCGGCACGCCCGTCGTGGTAAAGCCGCGCGACAGCAACCACGGTCGCGGCGTCTTCACGGGGCTTACGACGCGCGAACAAGTGACCTCGGCGTTTACCTACGCCAATGGCATCGGCAGCGGTGTGCTAGTCGAACGCTTCGCGCCAGGCGCCGAGCATCGTTTACTCGTGGTCGACGGCCGCGTCATCGCGGCTTCGCGCGGCGAACCGGCCGTGATCGTCGGCGATGGATCGCGCCATGTGGCGCAATTGATCGACGAGCAACTCAACTCTGATCCGCGCCGTGGTGAAGATTGCTCGAGCCTGCTCTACACGATCGAGCTCGACCCGATCACGACCCTGGCGCTCGAGCAGCAGGGTTACCGCCCGGACTCCATTCCCGCGGCCGGCACGCGCATCCTGATTAAGCGCAATGGCAACGTCGATACCGACGTTACCGAGCGCGTTCATCCCGAGGTGGCAGCGCGCGCCGTCGAGGCCGCCGCGGTCGTGGGTCTGGATATCGCCGGGTTGGATATCGTGGCCGAAGACATTGGCCGCCCGCTCGAAGAGCAAGGAGGCGCGATCGTCGAGGTCAACGCCGGGCCAGGTCTGCAGATGCACGTGCAGCCGGCCTCGGGCAAGCCGCGCCCCGTGGGTGAAGCGATCGTCGCGACAATGTTTCCGCCAGGCGAGAATGGTCGCATCCCGCTCGTCGCCGTGACCGGCAGCAAGGGGAAGACCGCCACGGTACGTTTACTCGGGGCCATTCTCCAACGTGGCGCCGGTCCGGTGGCCCTTGCTACGAGCGACGGCGTATTTCGTGACGGCAAGCTCGTGAAGCCCGGCGACGCCAGCGGCTACGACGGCGCTCAGGCAATTCTGCAACATCCGCAAGTCGAATGGGCCGTTTGCGAAGTCAGCGCCGAGAGCGTGCGCGATGAAGGGCTCGGCTTCGACGACTGCGACGTGGCCGTCGTGACGTGCGTGGACCACGAACATCGGGACGACCTGAACGATGCCGAGCGCGCCGAACAGATTTCGGTGCTCAAGCGCTGTGTCGTCGAGGCCGTGGCGAAACAACGCGGCTGGGCCGTATTGAATGCCGACGAACCGACCACCGCGGCCATGGCTGAACACTGCCGGGGTTCGCTGATTTATTTCACGCGCGATCCGCGGAATGCGATCGCGCTCGCGCATCGCAGCAAAGGGGGGCGCGTCGTGCTGAGCGCCCCGGGCCGGCTGCGGATGTTCGCCGGGGATAAATTGCCCGTCGAAATCACGCTCCCTGGGAACGGGCCTGAACAACCCGATCTGGCGCAGACGGATTATGCCGCGGCGGCTGCCGGCGCGGCCTGGGCTCTGGGGCTTTCGCTGGACGAAATCGCACGCGGGCTATCGCGCGGCGTTACCTAGGTGGCGGGTGCTGCGCAAGTGCCTGCCGTCTGATCGCGCGGGGAAAGCGGAAAGGCTCAGCGGCTGCTAACCGAGCATATCGCCGTAAACTTTGCCTTGGTTGCCTTGCTTGCAAGCGCACGAACGTCTTGTGACGCGGGCCGGGCGATTTCTCACCATCCTGCCCCTTTCCGACCGACTGCAAGAAAGTGACGCGGTCGATCGGTTTCATGCCGACTGCGTCCCGATTCCCGCACTTCTTTCATAACGGGCAAGGTCCGCGTCGATCGTTGCGGTCCACACAGGCCGCACGGTTTACCAAAACGTACAGGGACGTGCTATGAAGTCGTTCGCATTGCCTGTCGCCGTCGCGACAATTGCTCTCTTGCTGGCCGACCATGCGTCGGCACAAAGCGGCATCCGTTACGTGGCAATGGCCGGCGGCAAGCCAGTGCCCAAGGCGACGCGCCGTCCCTCGGCTCGGTTGACCTCGCAGGCCGCGGGCGAACAGGTCGAAGAGAAGGAAGGTGCCTACTCCGCTGGCGAGCTTTCGGGTGGATATGTCGCAAACGGCGGAGGATGGTTCGGCTCGCGTCCCGATTTCGGAGTCCTGCCGGGAGGTATGTCCGTGTGGCCCGGTGTGCCGGCCTGCTGTGATCCTTGGCTGGGCTACTGCGGCGAGCCGCGCTGCAACCATTGCAGTTGCGGGCGCGGCCGGTATTTGTATTACCGTTGCAACAAAGATACCTGCACGCCCGAGCTCGTCACCTGGGGAGGCAAATGCAGCAAATGCGGCCAAGGCTGCTCGACCTGCGGCACGTGCGCCAACTGCGCGAGTTGCTCGCAAGGCTCGTACCAGGAGCCGACTCCCGCGGGAAGCGAAGTGATCAGCGACCGAGCTGTAGAAACATCCCCCGAGCCGACGCCCGATTCGGCGGACGTCACGCGCGAGCCGCCGAAGAAGTCGCCACCGCGCAACAAGCTACCGAAGATCCCGACCCCCTCGGCACTCGGCAAGACGGACTGGTTCCGCGGTTAGGCTTCGCAGCACATTCCGGCGGCCCGTGACGACAAGGAGCACCCCCTAGCGCGGGCTCTCCTGCTCGTCGGCCACCAGCTCCCACCCTTGCGCCCCGACGCGGAACGTGTACCGGCCGCTGTGGAGCGCCGTCCGGAAATCGCCAAAGCTCTCGCCGCGGTGGAACGCGATCGACCGATCATGATCGGCAGGCCAGTTCTGCGACTCGCCCGGGCTCAGCGAGAACATCTGGCCATCCAGCAGAAACAATACCACGCCACCGTTCTCGAGCGGATTCACGATGACGAGTTCGGCCGGCGGTAATTCCGCGGCCTCGGCAGTCTGCGCCCCGCCTGCAACGTCACTCTGCGGCGCAGATACCTGAGGCGCAGATACCTGATCGAGCGCGCGGGCGTTGCTGGCACCGTCAGTTCTTTCCGCTTCGACGACGGCGGAGTTCTCAGCAGACGGCTGAGCCGCGATTGTATCGCCATCGGCGGTTGCGTTCTCGGGAATTGCTCTCTCGGCAGATACATTCTCGGAAGCCAGCTCTGCCGAAGGCATCTCCTGAGGATTCGCACTATCCTCAGCTGCGCTGTCAACGGCGCTCGACGCCGTAGAGGTCATCACAGGCTCGGCCGGCGAACCAAACAAAACCACAAAGGCACGATGGCGTGCGTCAGCATCTCGAAAGCGGCCCGCTCGGCGATCGACTTCCCGCCTAATGATCGCGAACAGCGGCAGCTTCTTCGCGCCGACGTCGACTTGCTCTTGCGCCTCGACAGCCACGGCCGGCGTCGGATCACCGCCGAAGGCCGCGAAGACCTGTTTCACAGTGACCGTACTGTCGTGAGCCGACTGTGCTTCGGGATTTGTGTCTTGCGCCTGCGAAGACGCGAAAGATTGCTCGCTGCTGGTTGCCTCATCGCGAGGCGGGAGGGCGGGCTCCGGAGATGCACCGCTTGTCGACACCGGCTCGTCGCGTTCCGTTCGGGCGACGGTCATCGGATCGCTGGCAACAGATTCTGTGTGCTCGGCTTCTTGCAACGCCACGGCAGTCGGCGGCGGCGTATTCTCCGCTTCAACAGTGGTTGTCGCTGACGCACTCGACAATCGTGACACCATGATCTTGTGCGTCTGGACGACGATCAGCAGGACGCAGGAAATGACGGCGACCCAATACAACTGCTGCTTGGAATCTTTGGGAAGCCGCTTCTGCACGGAATTTCGCCAGAACTGTGCCGCGCGATTCATGATGCTGGCCCCCGAGTTTGTCGACGGAGTGTTTGCCGAAGCCGACGGGCGTGCCGCTGCCTCGGCGCGCACCTTACTAAGACAAACATAGGTCAAAAACCCCGGACCGTCCGGCGCCCCGAACTCTGGGTCTGGCAAGCTGCCAGCCCCCGGCCGCGTGCCGGCTTCTGCGAACTCCTTACACGCGGGGGAACGATTTAAACCGCCGCGCCTTCTTCCTGCGAGCCGAACGCTCCGCTCTCGGCGGAATCGTGCAACAGCGACAAGATCGCATTCACGCAGCTGAGCCCCCACACAATGGCCACGGCAAAGCAGATGATGCCCGGCACGAACGTTACCGGAACATGCTTCGAATAAGCCGTCAACAAGAATCCGGAAATCAGCGAGGCAAAGACGATTAGTCCCTGGCGGTTAGTCGCTAATTTCAGGCTCGACCGCGAATGCTTGTCGATGGCCGCGCCAGCATGGGATCTGGCCAGCGCGCGCATGGCGCCAAGATCGAGTCCTACCAGCGGGTTCTGCTCGCGCGACACGCTCGGCACAAACCATTGCTCCGGCTCGCCACTCTCGATCACGGGTTCCGCTTCCGGCGCACTTTCCTCGACCGACTCCTTCGCCGCTACGACGACCGTGGCATCCTCACCGCGGGCTTTGCGGCGCATGCGGTCGAGCAGGCCGACCATGTACTCTTCGATCGAGGCATCGTCATCGCCGGCGGAAGAGCCGGCCTGCGGTGCTTCGGGGATGCCGCCATCAGCGTGCGCGGCGACAGGATTTCGATTTTCCGCGTCGACCGATTGGCGACCTGAGCCCACGGCATTTCTTACAGCAGCTGCCGAACCAAAAGTGTGGTGCACCATTCGACTAATTCTCGCTCTGGGGAAGGACTTTGTGCAAAACGGTCGACAACGGGGATTCACGTCGCGAGGTCCTACGCGACGATTCGACGAACGCAAAAGCATGGCGGCTGCTAGAGGGGATACAGCCTGAGCCCGATTCGGGCGAGAGCCACATCGCGCAGCACGTATTTGATCACGGCCGCGTTTCGCACACCGCGACGGCGCACAAAAACCGATTGCGCGGGACGAAATAGCGTCGCATCACCGACGCCAAGCGACAGTCCCAAGTGGGATTCGTCGAGCACCGTCGTCGGAATGAGCTGCGCATCGCGCAGCTCAACGACCAGTGGCTCTCCTCGCGAGGAGTTAGTTCGCGAAAATTTGCGGTGCCGCATCGAGCGAGCGGAATTCCCGGACGCGGTCGGCGCCCCCGCCGCGAATATGTGGTTCGTTCCGTTTGTAGGATCGAGCGGCTCGTGGCATTCCGAGCCCCCGCCTTGAGGGTCACTACTGAACATGCTGACTTCCCGAACTTGGAAGACGTATACGACGACGTGCTGACCGGTGTTCAAAGCAAAACCAATGCCAATTTTTCTTGCACGATCGCCAACCTCTTTGTTCATTCCGAAATCAACAGATAGTTACTGCAGATTTGCCCCCCGTATGCGACGTCGAAATTGATCGCATAGCACGACAGATCGTCGTGAATTGTGAACATGCGTGTTGAGGAAATGCAACGTCTCCGCGCGAAGAGATGACCGCGGAATGGATCGCCGACCTACATGCGGCGAACATTGATGCTCAGTAGAACCGAGCGGGGTAGAAGCGGAGCGAGTCCGCTTGCGCTAATTGCGCGCAATCTACAGTGCGAAACGAGCCCATCGCCAACGCGCCGGCAGCGCGTTGGAAATCCGAACGGCCTGAGAGCGATCGACAATCTCGTTATTTCACGGTTGAATCGTCTGTCGATGTGTTCTCTTGCGATTCGGGCGCCGTCGTTTGCTGCGCGGTAGACGTGGCTTCCGGCCGTGGAGGAAACAGATTGCGAAACTGCACAGTGATCAATAATCCGAGCGACGCGAAAGCGACTACGTACAGCTTCTGTTTCGAATTGGTCGAGCTGCCTTGCTCTGTCGTTTCCTGCTTTGCCTGCGTTGCGAGAGTCATGGTGCTGGCCTCGGAATGGGTGTCGACGACAGACCGCAGTCCAGACGCCCCGTGCCCCAAGCGCCGACCGCTACGGAAAACATAGTGCGCCGAAGTTCCGGATATGCAGGCGCGCCAAGATGCGCTGCAGGCGACGATGTGGTCTCGGTACGACGCGTTACCGTTTCGGCAGTGCGCCGTTTGAAGTCCGCACGCCCTCACCCTACCCTCTCCCCCAGGGATAGGGTTTTTACCCTAGTGAGCGTTCAGCCCGCGTGGCCGGCCTATCCGGCGCACCTGCTAGCGATTGAACAGGAACGCCGGGCTGTTGATCAAAGCCCAGGAGAGGTCTTGAGCCCCCTGCAAACGATACTGGCCGTGAGCCTGGCGGGCGGCTTCGACCATCGAATTCAGACGCGTCAAGTCCGCATCTTGCGTGCGGTAATAGGCGGTGATTGCCGACTGTTGCTCAGGAGTGCGTTGCGCCACGGCGACCGTTAGCGCCTCGGCCACCGCGGCCGGAGTTGTGTCGAGCTTCACCGGCTTGGGGGCGGTAGTTACCGAAATACGGAAATGCCCCAGGGTATGCTGTTCGCCGTACGATTGGTCCAGCACTAACGACAGTGCGGTGCCTCCGACCGCACCGAGGGGCTCGGCAATTTCGAAGATCGCAACGTGTGGCTTGCCGGCCTGCGTGCTAACGGCCCAGCCCGACTTCGCGTCACCGTCAATTGCGTTAACGACCGGATACCCTTCTTGCGAGAAATCGGCCACGCCCCCTTGCAGTGTCACGGGCTTACCGGCCGAAAGATCGCTCAGCGGCGCCGCAGTGACGCGGACGTTCCCCAGCACGAAGTTGCCGTTCGCGGCGCGTCCCGGTCCGCTCGACGGCAGGCTCGCGTCGGGCAGCGCCTCGATGCGCAGCGCCGTAATTCCCTGCAGGCTCGTCGTCCCCAGCAGCGTGTACATATCGGTCACGGGGCTCGCCCCCGACACGGCCAGCGACTCGTCGGCTTGTCGCGTTAACGTCGCTCCGCCCGTCGAGTTCGCGGCGGCGATTGTCAGCGGACTCCACGTTACGACCTGCTGCTCTTTCTCCCACGCTGTCTGGCGGGCAGGCAACTGTTCGCGTTCGAACGTGTCGAGCTTTGCCTGCAACTGTTGGTATTCCTCTTTCGCGGCGTTGATCGCGGCAATGCCGGCAACCGATTCCTCGCTGGAGGGAAAGCGATCGAGAATCGCCACGAACAGCTCTTCGACCAGCTTCGTGTCGTCCGACTGCGCGGCGACGAGCGACGTGATCCGATTCGTCGGGTCGGCAATCGCCTCGGCGATCGTGGGGCCGTTCACCAGGTTCAACGTCTGGCCCAGCATCACGCCGGTCGAACGTTCGCACTCGCAAGCGCTTTCGCGCGGTGGGCGACCAAACAGGTTCAAGAAGCCATCGGCCAGCTCAACGCCGCCGTCCGGCAGTTGACTCGCCAGGAAACCCTCGGGCACACCCGGCAATCGCGGACGTGAGCCCGTGGCCGTATGCACGGCGTCGTACAGCGTCTCGGCCGTCAAGCGGCGCGCGAGGGCGTGCGAGAAGTTGATGTCGTCGTCCTGGTTCCATTTCGTGGTCGCCAACGATTGCTGGTAAACGCGTGACTTACAAATCTCGCGGAACAGCTCACGCACGTTGAAACCGCTGCCGACGAAATCGGCCGTCAGGCGGTCGAGCAATTCGGGATTCGTCGGCGGATTACCGGCGCGAATGTCGTCGATCGGCTCGATGATGCCGACCCCCAACAAATAACTCCAAATGCGATTGACGTAGCTCTTGGCAAAGTATGGATTGTCCTTCGACGTGATCCACTGCGCCAATTGATCGCGACGCGACGGCGCCGCGGAACTCTCCGAGCCCGTGTACTTGTAGGGGAACGAGGGGGGCGAAACCTTGCCGGTCCGCTCGTGCGTTACTTCGCCGGCCCCCTGATCGAAGACGATCTCCGATAGAGGGAGCGCCTGCTCGACCGCCGTGCCGCCGAGATTTCGCCCGGCAAACTCAGGGTCGGCCTTGCGACCGACATGCGCGAAGAAGGCCGCTAGCTGATAATACTGATCCTGCGTCCAGCGCTCGAACGGATGGTCATGGCATTTATTGCAATTGAACCGCACCGCCAGGAACAACTGCGTGGTGTTCTCCATCGCATCCACTGGCGCGCGGAGAACCTTGTAGTACGAAGCCGGCGGATTCTCCATCGTCGAACCTGACGCCGTCAGCACGCTGTAGACGAACTGATCGTAGGGCATGTTGTCGGACAGGGCCTGGCGAATCCAATTGCGAAACGCCCAGGCCCCCTCTTCGCCCAGGAATTTGCGGTTCACCTGCAGCAAATCGGCCCATTTGTTGGTCCAATGATCGACGAACTCCGAGCCACCGATCAGCCGATCGATGGTTTCATCGCGCTTGATCTTCGTTTCGCGCGCGTCGGCCAGAAATGCGCGAACGACTTCCGGTTGTGGCGGCACACCGATCAGGTCGAGATACACCCGGCGGAGGAATTCCGCATCGGAGCACTGTTCACTGGGCAGAACTTTTACCTTCTGCAGCTTGTTGTAAACGAGCGTATCGAGATGGTTGTTGGCCGGCGGATCCTGCCACACAAAGCCACTGCGATCCCCCATCACGACGACGGTCGTCGCGGCATAGGCGCCTTCATAACGAGCCAATAGCGAAGCCTCGCCACGCCGGGTGCCAGTGGCCAGACCTTGCTTATCGACCTCGACGACGTCGGTCAGGCTGCTTTCCAAAAATGCCTCGGCCGTGACGTCGCGCACCGCGCCATCGGCATAAGTGGCCATCACGATGACCTGCTGCTTCATGCCCGGCAGCGGAACTTGCGGCCCTTGCGGAAAGACTTCGATCTTCGCCACGCGCGGCGTATCGAGGTTCAATTTCACGCCGGCCGCGATCCAGGCCCGCAACAGCTCGTAATACGGTTCGCCGGGATGCGTCAACACGCCACCGACGTGCGGTACGCCCCCGGCTGGCTTGAGCAACATCAAGCTCTGATCCGGAGCAGCGCGATTGAAACGGCGTCCGGCCAGATCGTCGGTCAAGGCACGATGATCGAACAGCGGGTCGTAACCCCGCAGCGAAAGCTTGAAACCGTTCTTGCCGTTGGCCGAGCCGTGGCAAGTGCCAGCGTTGCAACCCATTTTCGACATCGCGGGCATCACGTCGCGCACATAATCGACCGGATAATCCTGCTGTTGCCCCGTCACCTTCACCGGGACTGAAACTGTCTGCCCGGCCAGCGTGATGCGCAGCGCCGTGTCACCGTCTGCCGTGGGACGAACCAGGCGATGATCATTCCACTTAACCAGGCCGGCCGAATCCTCAACCATGACCATCCGCGTCGCATCAATCTTTGTGCCATCAGCCAGCACGCCCGTCACGAGCAACTGCGCGTACGCGTAACGATTCGGAAGCGCGATCGACGTCGGCAGCGCCTCGAGCGCCACGACCTGCATGCCGTCGGGCAACTTTTCCGTCGGAGTGTCATTGGCCATGACCGGATATGTGGCGAGCAGCAAGAGCACTGCCGCGAGAAATACTCCGTTGGTCGCCGGTCTTACATTCCTGATGCGATTCATAGCGAATCAACTCTTCGTGGTGATTGATCGTTTGATATTCGTTCACAGGCTTGTCAAATCGTGGGCCTTATCGTGCCGCCTGTTGTGCCGCGGCCGGCGCCAGCGGCACCGGCATGAACTCACGCAACATACTGCCGGACGTGGGGTCGTAGATCCGCACCATACCGTCAAAACCGCCGACGGCCACTTCCTTACCGTCGGGTCGAAAGGCCACGCTGTACACGGCCCCATGTTCGCTGGCAAATCGCGACACAAGCTTCGCGTCGGCCGCGTTATAAACGCGAACTTCGCCTGCTCCGTCGCTCGAGCTGCCGGCGACGATTCGTGCGCCGTCGGCGCTAAAGCGCACCGAGAAGATGCGCCCCGGCATGGCCTCGAAGGCGCGAATCAAGTTGAAATCGTCGCCGATCTGCCGCGCCTTCGTACGATGCATCTGGTAAATCTTCGGCGTGCCATCGGCGCCGCCGACCAGCAGCTCGTCGTTCTTCGGGTTGCGGTCGATCGTCATCAGGCCCCCTTTGAGCGCGCCGGGCGTGATGCTGGTAATATTGTCGACGAAGCGCTCTGTAGCGACTTCGTTCAATTTCATCGAGCGGTCGCGGCTAATGCTCACCAGGTGTGAACTATCGGCCGAGAACACCGTATCGAGCACCCAATCACTGTGGGCACCTTGAAAGAAGACCTGCTTGCCGGTCGCCGCCTCGATCGCGCGGCACGTGTTGTCGGCACATCCAAAGGCCACCTTCGTGCCGTCCGTAGACCAGCTCGCGCCGTAAATCGTGTCGTACGTGACCAACGACGATAACTTGAGCTTGCCGGTCGCCACGTCCCAAATCTGTACTTCGCCGAAACGTCCTGGCGAACCGCCGGTCACGGCCAGACTTTTACCGTCGGGCGAGAAGCGGGCCGATTCGATCCGTTCCGACAAGCCGACCAGGCGTGCGGCAATACTACCGGACGTTTCGCTCGCGGCGTCGGTCTTGTGCAGCAGCACCTCGTGGTAACCGGAGACCGCCAACAGCGAACTGTCGGGCGAGAAATCGAGCGAAGTCAATACCGGCGGCGCGGCATAGGTCGGCGGATGATCACGATCGACGGCGATCTCCGTGGCCTCGGGCGTATCGTCCTTGGCTCCTTCGGTGATCCAGCGGCGCACCAGTTCGACCTGGTCCGGTTTGAGCGCGGGCGCGCCCTTCGGCATGGCCGGCGGCTCCTGACCGCTGGGCAGGATTTGCGTCAGCAACTCGCTCTCGTCCGGCTTGCCTGGCACGACACCCGGGTGCTCGCTCTCGCCCCCTTTTTTCAGCGCGGCGTAACTCGTCAGCGCTAGACCGCCGAGTGCCTTGGCAGGCTGATGGCATCCCTGGCAACGGTCCTGCAGGATCGGCCGTATATCGCGATAGAAGCTGACCGGCGGACGTTCGGCCGGCTTCGGACCTTCGGCCCGTGCCGGCGTACACCACAGCAAAGCCACGGCCGGAAAGCTCAAGAGGACCAGGCGCATGAGTTTCATCCGCGACCTCGAAAAATGCGTGATTCGAACAACAGGCAGGCTGGCACGCGCGGGGCAGGGGTTCGCCGGTTCACGGTTCGGCAAGTCTCGGCTCGCCGTGGCGGGAGTCGCAACCGCCCCTCGGCAGCAGCGACAAAACGTGAAATCGGCCCAGCGCCGCACTCGCGGACGCCCGGCCCCCTCAACCCGCTAATATAAGCGGGCACGGATAGACGAAGCAAACAGTTTGCCAGTCACGCGTCCCCCGCGGTTCGCGGAGCACGACAGGTGCCGGAATCAGCCCAGTTCCTCGAACAGGAAGAGGGACTTGTGCTTGAAGCTGTTGCTCGTGGCGTTAAGGAAGGTGTCGTTCCCGGCGCCCCCGAAGGCCAGGAAGCTGCCGATGTTGTCCCCCCCTCCGCCGACGTCGAGCGAGTCGTCGCCCCCACCCAGCGAAGCGAAGAACACGTCGGCCGTGGCGTTGGCCACTGAGACGGTGTCGGCCCCTTGGCCGGTCACCAGTACGATCCCCTTCGCCTGCACCGAATCCATCGAGATATCGTCGCCACCGTTCCCTGTGTAGAGCGACAGCACGCCACCGATCGTGACATTGGTGGATGGTGTTGTCGTCGTGGCAGGTGTGCCGATGAGGTTGACGGACCCGGGCGTAAAAACGGTGGGCGCGACTCCGAGGGAAATCACATCGCGCCCTTGCCCGGTCGTCATCATTAGGCTGCCGTCGACGCGCAATTGCGACAGGCCGATCGAGTCGCCGCCATTGCCGAGAGCGATCGACACACTCCCATGAATGATCGTACCCAGCGATACCATCTGCACATGCGTGACGATGTTGCTGGGGGGCGTGGGCTGGAATGGCCCCAGCCCAATAATCGAGGCGGGTGTCGCCAGCGGCATAGGGGACACCCGCGTATAATAAATCACCGGGGTTCCCGACAGGTTGATCGAGTCGTTTCCGTTGCCGCCGCGAATGTCGACATTCTTATTGACGGTCGTGTTGTACACGTTGACGGAGCTATTGCCGCTGCCCAACCCGACCGTCATCCCCCAGGAAATATCGGCGTAATCGACGTCGACACTATCGGTCCCCTTGCCCATCGAAATCGACAGATTTCCCTGAATGTCAATCGGCTGCTGCAGAGGCTGCGATGGTATTCCTCCGCCGATAATAAACGTAGGCACAATCGGACTCGCCAGCGCGACGTGGTCGTTACCGTCTCCCATTTTGATGGTCAGGTTGTTAACGCTGGGGATGTCAAACGGCACGTTTTGCCCATTGATCGTGGTGCCGTCGTAGCTCGTGATTTCGATCCCGCCGTTGTTCGTTCCCTGAATCACGACGGTATCGTCTTGATTATCGCTCTGAATCAGCACGTTGTGATTCGTGACCGTCACGGTCACGTCGCCCGCCAATAGCGCGCGGCGTTCCAACGTCTCGAACCGAAATGTGCGCGAGCGGCAAGATTTGCCTCGCATGGCCCCCTCCCGATCGATCGATCCCGAAGAATCCAGAACCCCTGCAAATTAGGGGTCGCCAGGGCGCCGGTCAATGCAATTCTCGCGAAATGTAATACGCCCACTTACTCGCTGTAACATCCGCGTATCGATTGATTTCACTTGTTTCGTGTCGGGCCGTCAGCTCGCCGCCGGTGGCGCTACAACAATCGCCGGTACGCCATCGTCGATCCACACGGTCCGCTTCATAATCCCCCGCAGCGCGAAGTAGAGTGCCAGCCCGATCGGGCCGAGCATCAGCGTGCAGATCAGGCAGGGGACGACCAACAGGTGCGGGATGCCCAATCGCCGCGCGTCGCGAACTTCCCAAGCGCCGATAAACAGGTCGAAGGCCAGATAATGAATCCAACCGGCCAACAGCAGCGCGTCGACCTCGAACAAACCGCGCACGCCGGCCAGGCTGGCGAAATCCCCTTGGGCGTTCGCAAGATTCGTCACCATCAAGTAGGCGTACATCAGGGCCAGGATCAGCGGAATTACAAACGGCGCGATCCGTTGCGTGCCCCACCGCCACCCCGGAGCCAGCACCAGCAGCAACCAGCCGGGCAGCGCGATATTGCTGGCCACGCCGAAAAACATTTCAAGATTCATGGCCGTCGCCACCTTGGTAGTGTCGTGAGAAAAGAATCGCGGACCGGGGGCGCGGCAATCGGCTCCCCCGCGCTGCTCCGCCAGTCTATCATCGGGGCATGACGGCATCGAATCGAAAGAGATTTCTCACTTGCCCGCTGCACCCGCGAAGACCTCGTGGTTTCGCACGTCCCAGGACCGTGCTGATGGCGGCCGTGTTTCTTGGCATCTCTTTTTGCTCGCTTACCCGCGGCGCCACGCGTCCCAACGTCCTATGGATTTGCGCGGACGATCATGCTGCGTACGTCTTCGGCGCCGACGGCAATCGGCAGGTACGCACTCCGCGGCTCGACCAATTGGCCGCCGAAGGAACGCGGTTCTCGCATGCCTACTGCAATGCGCCGGTTTGCACCGCTTCGCGACAATCGTTTCTCACCGGCCGATACCCACACCGCGTCGGCGTAACGGTCTTGAAGACGCCACTCTCGGAAAGCGCAGTGACGTTGCCCGAGATGCTGCGCGAAGCCGGCTATCGCACCTGCGGTATCGGCAAGATGCATTTCAATAGTGCGCTGGCACACGGATTCGAAAAGCGCATTGACATGCCGGAATACGGGCGCTGGCTAGCCATGCAAGAGCGCGAACCGCTGCCAACGGACGTCGAGCTGCTGCCACAATGGAAACCGTTCCATGATCCGGCCCGCGTTTGGCTGAATAGTTTTTGCCGTCCGTATGCGGCGCACGAGGCCGACATGGCCGGCACGTTCTTCGCCGACACGGCGGCTCGCGAACTCGCGGAAAGCGATGCCCGCAGCAACAAACCTTTCTTCCTGATGGTCAGCTTCTACGAGCCGCATTCGCCGTTTCATTTCCCTGTTGAGTTCCGCGACCGCATCGATCCCACGCAGATGCCGGTCTACAAGGCGGCCCCAGAAGATGACGCGCAGATACCGGCCATCTTCCGCGACCTCACGACCAGCGAAAAGCAGGGCATCGCCGCGGCCTATTACACGTCGGTCGAATTCCTGGACAAGAATGTCGGCCGCGTGCTCGACGCACTGTCCGCCGCGGGGCACGGCGATGACACGCTGGTTATCTACACCGGCGATCATGGGTATATGCTGGGGCAGCACGGCCGCTTCGAAAAACATTGCAGCTTCGAACCGGCGATTCGCGTGCCGCTGGTCATGCGCCTCCCCGCGCGCGTTCCCGCCGGAGCCGTCTCGCCGGCGCTCGTCGAGCTGATCGATGTAGTGCCAACCGTGCTCGATCTCTGCGGCATCGACAAACCGACGACCGTCGAAGGACGTTCGTTGGCCGGCGTGCTCGATGGCACGAACGAACAACATCGCGACTGCGTCTTCGTCGAATATGCTGAGAACGAAGAAGCCGCGATTCGTACCGTTCGTTGGAAGCTGGTCTACTCGACCGGCCGACGCGAGCGCCAGGATGGTTACACATCAGGCCGGCCCCTGCCCGGCAAGACCGTCCGACTGTTCGACGTGCAAAACGATCCTGACGAGCTTGTGAATCTCGCCGCGCTTCCTGAGCAAGCCTCGCGGGTCGCCGAGTTAACCGATAAGCTCGCCCAGCACATGCGCGATGTCACGCCAGGTGCTCGTGAACTTGCATCAAATGCCGATGCCGACGCGATCCTCGCTCGCTGCCTGCCGCCGGTCGAAGAAATGAGAACTTCCGCCGCGCCCCCGCGCAGCGACAAGAACAATTAATAAAAGGCTCTTATGGATAGCCCCATTCACGCTACCGTCGATTTCGATCGCCCCGGCAAGCAGCACGGCCACTTGTGCGTGCCGTATTCATACAACATGGCCGGCTGGGCGAATCTGTTGATCCCTTGCACGGTCATCAACGGCACCGTCGGACGCACGGCGCTGGTCATGGCCGGCAACCACGGCGACGAATATCCAGGCCAGGTCGCGATCATGCGACTGGTGCGCGAACTTGAGCCCGCGGACGTACATGGCCGGCTGATCCTGATCCCTGCGATCAACATGCCCGCGGCCAAAGCTGCCACGCGTCTCTCGCCGCTAGATGGCAAGAATCTGAATCGTGCATTTCCCGGCCGCGCTGACGGCACGGTCACTGAGATCATCGCGCACTATCTAACGAACGTGCTGTTCCCGTTGGCCGATATCGTCGTCGATCTGCACACCGGCGGTCGCAGCCTCGACTTTTATCCTTGTGCGCACATGCACCTGGTTCCCGATCTTGTGCAGCGTCGCGAGATGATGGCCGGCACCACCGCCTTCAACACCGACTTTTCGTTTCTGTACGCCGACATCGCGGGTACCGGTCTGCTGCCCGTCGAAGCCGAACGACAAGGCAAGATCGTCATCACGACCGAAATGGGCGGAACCGAAAATGTCACCGCAGCGGTGCATCGCACAACGCAACGTGGGTTGCGCAATGTGCTGCGGAACTTCGGCCTGCTGGCCGGCCGGGTCGAAACGCGCGCCGATCTCGGACTGCCCCCCACGCGCTGGGTGCAGGCGCTAGATCGTGAAGACTATCGCTTCGCCCCCGAATCAGGCATTTATGAAAACATCGTCGACCTGGGGCGCGACGTGGCGGCCGGCGAATTGGTAGGGCAGATTCATTTTCTCGAACGCCCCGAACGCTCGCCCGTTCCGATCCAAGCTCCCACGGCCGGTGTGTTGCTCGCCGCGCGCGGACCATCGCTCGTCGCGCAGGGCGATTGTGTCGCGTGCATCGGACATGATGTCGATGCACATAGTCTGAACCGCTAACAGCCCGCTGAGGAGATTCGCATGGCCACACCATTACGCGTCGCAGTGATTGGGCGCACCGGCCGGGGCGATTACGGTCATGCAATCGATACCGTGTGGGCCGAGGTGCCGGAAACGCAAGTCGTGGCCGTGGCCGATGACGATCGCATGGGCCTGGCCGCGGCAGCCAAGCGATTGAACATCGAACACGCCTTTGCCGATTACCGGCAAATGCTCGACGAGATCAAGCCCGACGTCGTCGCGATCGCGCCGCGCTGGGTTGATCAGCATCGCGACATGACAGTGGCCGCGGCGGAACGCGGCATCCACATTTTCATGGAGAAGCCGTTCTGTCGCTCACCGGCTGAAGCGGACGAAATTGTCGCGGCTTGCGAACGCACTCATACCAAACTCGCGATTGCGCACCAGACTCGTTATAGCCCGAAGATCGATATTATCCGCGGCATGATTGCCGATGGTCGCATCGGTCGCGTGCTCGAATTGCGAGGGCGAGGCAAGGACGACCAGCGCGGCGGCGGCGAAGATCTATTCGTTCTCGGTTCACACATTATGAACCTGATTCGCACCTTTGGCGGCGACCCAACATGGTGCTTCGGCACGCTGTTATCCGAGGGGCACTCAGTGACGCGAGCAGACGTGAAAGATGGGCCCGAAGGCCTCGGCCCCTTGGCCGGAGATAATGTCCGCGCCATGTACGGAATGCCGGACGGCATCACGGCCTATTTCAATTCGGTCCGCGGCGGAGGGAAATCGTCGCGATTCGGCCTCGTGATTTGCGGCACGGCCGGCTTGATCGAAATCGATACCGGTTACCTGCCGAACGTGAAATACCTGGACGATCCCAATTGGTCGCCGGGACGCAGTGGCAAGCAGTGGCAAGACGTGTCGAGCGCAGGCCTCGGAGAGCCGGAGCCTTTGACCGATGGCAGCGCCCTGGCGGGCAATAAAGTGGCCGTGCTCGACTTGCTCGACGCGATCCGCGAAAACCGCGAGCCGAAATGCGGTATGTACGACGCCCGCGCGACGATCGAAATGATCATGGCCGTCTTCGCCTCGCATCGCGAACAAGGCCCGGTGAAAATGCCACTGGCAAACCGCCAAAACGCCCTGGCGATGCTCGGCTAGATTTCACCACGAAGGCACGGAGACACTGGGGCACGGAGAAGCTGGGACACTGAGACGTTCAACCTGGCTTGTCGTATTTCTTCTCTCTGTGTCCTCGGTGAACTCGGTGGCTAATCTCTTAGCGACAACGACTACGACGACGCGCGTCGGGCCAGTGCCCGATCGATGCGGGCGATTGATGTTTCGCGGCCCAGGTGGGCCAACGTTTCGAACAGGCCAAAGCCCACGGCCTTGCCCGTGACCGCGACACGGATCGCGTGGATGATTTTGCCAACGCCGATTTCCTCGTCGGTCACGAACTGCTGCAGAGTTTTTTCGAGCGCGGCCGGGTCGAAGCCCTCAGC
Organism: Pirellulales bacterium; assembly: GCA_036499395.1. Taxonomy (NCBI): domain Bacteria; kingdom Pseudomonadati; phylum Planctomycetota; class Planctomycetia; order Pirellulales; species Pirellulales bacterium. The sequence goes on along the minus strand of DASYDW010000095.1, from coordinate 55,892 downwards.
CTTGGCCAACCGGTCGCGAAAGCGGGCCAGGCGCGCGGCCGCTTCTTCGTCGCGTAATTGCTTTTCGAACGCCGCTTCGTCGTAACGCAACTGGTCGTCAGGCAGGAAGAAGTCGCTGAAATCGAGGATGTCGCCGGCGACTTTCAAGCGATCGCCCGCCGCGGTGATTACTTGGCGCAAACGATTTTGCACCTCGGCCGATGCTGGCGTGGCCACGATGCCGGCCTTCTCTAAATACGGCAGCGTCATCTCGGCTTTCTTTTCGACCGACAACTCTTGCATGTAGTGGTCCTGGAACGACCACAGCTTTTTCGGGTCGAAACTGGCCGGGGCCTTGTTCACGCGCTCGAGCGAAAAGTTAGCGACCATCTCCTGGCGCGTGAAGAACTCTGTCCGCTCATCGAGCGACCAGCCCAACAGGACCAGGTAGTTCATGATCGCGTCAGGCAAGTAGCCGACCTGCTCGTAGAAGTCGACGATTACGGGATTGAACGTCTCGGCCGAGGGGGCGAGCCCCAACGCCGTGGCGATCGCTCGGCCATGTTCATAAATCTGCGCGAAGTCTCGATTCTTCAGATACTTGTCCAGCTTGCGCTTGCTGAGCTTCGTCTTGCTTCCCGGCTCGGCCACGTAAGGTAGGTGGGCATACACCGGACGCGGATAGCCCAGCGATTCGAGTATGAAAATCTGCCGCGGCGTATTCGATAGATGCTCCTCGGCACGAATCACGTGCGAGATTTCGAAATCGTGATCGTCGACGACGCTGGCCAGGTGGTACAGGCAGGTGCCGTCGGTGCGCTGAATGACGTGATCCTGCTCGCGCGCCCATTCGAACTCGACCTGACCGCGAATCTTGTCGTCGATCACCAGCGTCCCCGCGCGGGGCATCTTCAGCCGCACCACGGCCGAGCGCCCTTCATTGTCAAAGCGGACGCGCTCCGCGGCCGACTCGGCCATCCAGGTCCGGCTGTAAAGAAACGGGCGTTTCTCGCGCTCAGCCACTTCCCGCTCCGCGGCAATCTCTTCGGGTCGGGCGTAGTCGTGATAGGCATGCCCCGAGGCCAGCAGCCGATCGACCGCCTGCTGATAATGCGAAAGGCGCTGCGATTGATAGTACGGGCCATGCGGACCGCCGATGTCCGGCCCTTCGTCCCAGTCGATGCCCAGCCACTTGAAGCCGTGCAAAATGGGGGCGAGCGCCGTTTCGACGTTGCGCTGCTGATCGGTGTCGTCAATCCGCAGCAGAAACTGGCCGCCTTGCCGGCGCGTGAACAGCCAATTGAAGAGCGCGGTGCGCACCCCGCCAATGTGCAAGTATCCGGTCGGGCTGGGAGCAAAGCGGGTGCGTACAGTCACGATGCGTCGATATCCTGTCGGGCTACTACGAGGTCACTACCATGTAGCACCGATTAGACCGGGCCGGCCGAGTCTCTCCAAGGGGTACGCTGGGTTCGCCTGCTGCAAGCGAACCAGACGCTGCATCCCCAAACTGCACCCGCCCGCGGGGAAACATTGGCACGTCTGCCCACACCCGGCCCGCACACCCTACGTTTCGACAAACTCTTCGGCCGCGTCGCGCATCACTTGCACGTCCGCGTCGATACCGGTCCACAGCTTGAAGCCGATCGCTCCCTGATTGACGATCATGCCGACACCGTCGAGCGTCTTGAAGCCCGCCTGCTGGCTCTTGCGCACCAATCGCGTGACGGGCGGACTCGCAATGACGTCCGCCACGACCAGGTGGCGCGGCGCGCCATCCAGTTTCACCGGCACTTTGGCCGATTCGTCGTTCAGGCCGATCGACGTGGCATTGACCAGCACATCCGTTTCGGAGTTCACGTGGTAATCGCCCTGCCAGTTGATCAGCGCAGCGGGCGTCGAAGTCTTTTCGTTCAAACGATCGACCAGCGATTGCCCGCGCTCGATCGAACGATTGACCACCGTGATCGTGGCGGCGCCAGCCAGCGCCAACTCCACGGCGATCGCCCGGGCCGCACCACCGGCACCTAGCAGCACGATCCGTTTTCCGGCCGGATCGATCACGCCGCGCAACGATTGCAGAAAGCCTTTGCCGTCGGTGTTTTCGCCGACCAGCTTATCGTCCTCGCGGACGATGCAGTTGACCGCGCCGATCAGTGCGGCCGCGTCGCTCAGCCGGTCGAGATGCGCGAGCACCGGCACTTTGTGCGGCTTGGTAATATTTGCGCCGCGGAAGCCAAGGGCGCGGATGCCGCGAATGGCATCCCCCAAATCCTCGGGCGTCACTTCCAGCGTCAAATAACGCCAGTCGAGCCCATGATGGACGAACAGCTTTTCCATCATGTATTGCGTGGGATTGCCGGCCACGGCCTGGCCGAGTAAAGCGCAGACTTCTTGCAGGACGGATCGGGGCACTGCGGTAACCAGTCGATTTTGAGAAGGGAATCAGATCGTGCTTGCCCGCCGCCAGCGAGCTCGCGATGTGTGGCCTCGATCATCCCCCAAGCGACGCCTAATTTCAACCGCCCCGCCGCCAAACTGTAACTCTCCGCGCCGTGCGTCGACCGGATGCCGAGCCAATGCCGAACGGCAAGATCGGCCGACTGTGTGTTACGTGGGGGTCCACAGCGCCTGAGAACCGCCCTCGGCTGCCGCGCCGGCCGACCCCTTGGCGATGCGTCGCGCCTTGATGCGAACATACGGGGCGACGTAACGGCTGCGATGGGCGAAGTCACCCGGGGCGGCTTGCGCCTCGGCATGCACCGGCTCGAGCAAATCTTCGACGACGAACCCGGCACGGCATAACTCGCCGATCAGCTCTTCCCAGCGATGCAAAAACTCGAAAGTCCCCTCTTCACGATGGGGGCTGTTCACAACCGCCGGAAGCGGGCCGCTGCGGTAGTACGGCTCCGTCAATTCATAGCCGTGCGTGCTTGCCCGCACATCGGCCTGCAGACTGGCCGGCTGCTTGTGCTGGCTGATGTAGATGCCCCCGGCCGCGATCACGCGCGCTACTTCGCGATAGACGCGCCCCACGTCGGGCACGTAACACGAGCTGACCGGCTGAATCACGACGTCGAATTCGCCGGCCATGAAACACGACAGATCGTCCATCGACGTTTCGATGGCGCGGATGTTCAGCCCTCGCTCCGTGGCGACTTGCCGATCGAGCGCCAGCATCGCCGGACTGATATCAACGACCGTCACCAGGGCGCCTGCCGCCGCGTAGAACGCGCTTTGTCGTCCGCCGCCGGCGGCCAGGCACAACACGCGCCGGCCCTTCACGCCCCCTTCGAGCCATGTATCCCCCGCCACGATCGAGGGCGAGTCAGACACGTCGGCGTCGCGCGCGGGGCGCGTGAAACGTTGCTCGCGCGCGACCAGCGCATCCCACGCGCGCCGATTATGCTGGCGAGCGATGTGAACGAAGTCGGTCGGTTCGCGGCTCATCGCCGCAGTTTACGGCCCAGCGTCACAAGCGCCAAACCGAGCAGGGCCAGCGCGGCCGCGCCCGGCTCGGGTACCGCGGCGGCCGATGCTCCAGCTGCAGGCGGCGTGGCCAACCAATTCGACGACATGAGCGCCAGATCCTGACCGTTAACAATGCCGTCGCCATTGACGTCCGCGCCAGGCGTCGACTTCAGCCACGAACTGGATACGAGCGCCAGGTCCTGTCCGTTGACGATGCCGTCGCCATTGGCGTCGCCGGAGACCTTGGTCAGGCTGAGATTGTCGATCGCGAGATACGTCGGCGTGAGGATGTTGACCGGATCCGAAACCGCGCCATCCTTGTTGTCGTACGACATCGTAAACGCGAGCGTCTGCGCGTTGTACAGTGAACCGAGATTAACGTTCGTCCAATTCTGCACGACGTACGGTGCCCCGGTGTCCTTGAGATTGAAATCCGCCAGGTTCATGTTCACCGCGCCGACCGCGTGATTCGCCGCGTCATAGCCCGTGATCGTCAGCGTGAACCGATCCGCGTTGGCCGTCGAATATAGGGGCGTGTAGCCGTCGTAGTATTGCATCGCTAGCGCCGTGAAGGTGCTATTCGTGACTTGCACGCTCACCGGATGCTCGCCGGCTGGCAGCGTGATCGTCGGCACCACGTTGTTGTACGGGTCGTAGTAGCCCATTGCGTACGTCGCTGATCCGCCGGCGCCGGTCGGAGCTGCCGCATCGTACTGATAGATGTAATCGCCCGGCCCGCCGATCGACGCCGTGGCGGGAGTTGCCGTGTTGGCGTACGACCAACCGGCCCACACCACGACCGGCGGCGATGACGAGGTGTCGACATACTCGCCGTTGTAATTGAACGTCGCGCCGCCATTGGGATTCGCCGCGGTCGCGCCACTCTCGAAGGTCGCCTCTCCGGTTTGATAATTGTTGGTGTAACTAGTACCCGGCGCCAGGGGCAGATCTTCGAAATTGACGACTTCGGCCCGCGCGGTCTTCAAGGAACAAGCGGCGATGATCGCCGTGATAAATAACGCAGTTTGCCGAGACATGAAAACACTCCTACATGAGGGAAGAAAGAATCGGAGAACGGTCAAGCCGGCGCTGACTTCAAAAACCGGCGACCGGCTCGCCTGTGGCGCGCGTGCAGATGGCCGAGAGCACGCTCGTGGTCATCGAGGCCGTTAAGAACTTTGCCGCGCCATCCACGAACAGCCCGTTCGCACCATTCGGGTGCTGGCTGTGAATGTCGTTGTCGATGCTGGGCGCGGTGTTGATCGGGTAAGAGACGTCGAACACCGACATGCCGCTGATCCATTCGCCTGCCGGCAGATAGATCGAGTCCTCGGACACGACCAGCGTGGCGCTCGTGCCGTCTAGCACGTCCGACAACTTGATCGGCGTGTCGTAGATCAACATGCCGCGCGGCGGACTGTTCGTGTCGGGGGTGAAACGCGGACCGTAGATGCCGCCGTAATCACTGGGAGCCCGTCCCGTCGTCGGGCTCTGCACCGCCCGATCGACGCTTGGACAGATATAAACCGGCAGGACAATCGCCGCGCCGGCCGCGTTCTGCGCGCTATCGAACGCGGTATTCAGATCCAGCGTATCGAAAACGGCCTGTTGCTCGAGGAACGGGAGTATCAGTGCGCTCCAGGCGATCTGCCGGCCATTCCGGTTTGCGACGCCGCGCCGTTCGATGCAACCACTGGGCAGCGTCGTGCATGCCTCGTGATAGTTCTGCAGAGCGATGCCCATCTGCCGCAGGTTGTTCAGGCACTGGTTGCGTCGGGCCGCTTCGCGTCCTTGCTGGACCGCGGGCAGAAGCAGCGCCACCAGCACACCGATGATCGCGATCACGACCAGCAGCTCGACGAGCGACATTCCCGCGCGACGTGGCGCGACATCAAGGCGATGGATCATGTCCGTGGCGACTTCGCTGCACTCGCGCAGCGCGACCCTTGGCACGGTCACTGCGCGCAGCGGCCGGTCCATCGAGATCATCGCCAGCGAGCGAAGGAAGACCCTTTTTGCGCAAGCAAACTCAACCGAGCGCCTGTCCCTCGCAGCGCGCTAACAGTCACCGCATTGGTAGGTCTTCTGACTACCGACCTCGGGCCACCCTGGCCTTCTCGTCACAGCATTGCTGCGACAATGGCTACCTGTTTGTCGCGGTTCGAGCCACGACAATGGCTTGGATAGGCGCCCTCGTAACTTCGGTTACAGCGGCGGGGCCGTCCCGGAATTTCACCGGAGTTCCCTGTTTGCCGGCAAGCTCAAGCTGAGCCCCCGGCCACCAATGCACGATTAAGCAAGAAACCTATCACGACCGGCGGAAATCGTCAATGAAGAATGGACCGAGGTACCGTTGATAATGAAACGGCCCGTTAACGATGACGGAAAGCGTCCACGAACGACAGTTCAGCGCGTTTGCGTCTCGCCTATCAAGTCGCCGCGATCCCGGTCCGGCTTGTAGATCAGGCCGAGATCACCCGTTTCGCTTTCTTTGATCACTTCCAGAATCATCGACTCGGGAAACAACTTGCGAATTGTTTCAATCCGGTCCGGAGACCGATCCGGTACGAAGAACTCTTCGATCGCTTCGTCACCTAAACGACGCCTCCAGCGAGACGCCTCGACCCGTTTGTAACTGACGCCGTGCGCCTCCGCTTCGGCGGCTATCTTCGCACCGCTTGCAAAGCCGATTTCCTTCTCGGCCCTCACGGCATGCAGAAATGATCTGCGCTGGAACACGAAATTAGTTTCCCTTCCTAACCAGACAGCCACCAATGTCAGGACGACAAACATCGTCGTCGTCGAGAATCGGTACCAGCGTCGGTGCGACCTATTAATGGTTAGCATCGCGAAGGGCTTGCGGTGTGTGTAACAATAATCGCCAATATCGAAAGCTTCTGTGCATCGACCAATGACTGTTGGCTGCCCCCGGGAATTCTACGGCTCATCATCACCATGCAGCTTAACGTGATTCACTCGCTGTGGTAATCAGCGCTTTCTCGACGGTAAGATCGATGAAATGAAATGGCCCCATTTACACATCACGGGCGGAAACGTCGTGCGCGCCGCCGTGTGGGCGATCGGCGGCATCGTGATGCTAAAGCTGGGCATGGATCACGACGGTCCGCCGGACGTGCTGCGGGTCTGCATCGTATTGGCGGGCATGTTCTGCACCCTTGCCGCTCCCGGTGCGGTCTTCGGTCGCGGTGTGGTGTTTGCCTGCTGGGCCTTTGTCCTGATCGTGGCCGCGGGTTGCCTGACGGCGGGTTTCAAGCGTGGCTATTAGCGGTTCTCAATCCACAAATGTCACAGGCGAAAACGCCGGTTTCACGCCCCGTATGCCGTTTGGCAGCCCCCTGATTCGCGACCGAGGCCACGACGCATTCGGGATCTGCCGGCTGTGCCGGTCAATCGTGGGTACCGAGTGATTTCTCTTTGACCAAATGCCTTGCTCGCTGCAATTGATTGGTGACGTAACTGGCGGGGCAACTACAATTGGCCGATAGCATATCAGTTCTCCCCGTCCGTCAATCCTCCTCGAACGAACATCTGTGGCAGCGAATCGCCAGCCCGGCCCACGCCGCCGCTAGCGACACAGTAGGGGCAAGATCCGCCAGCCTTCCGGCTGACAGTTCCGACCCCACCCACCAAAAAGTCCCAGCCGTCCTGCAGTGCATCAGGCCCTCGTCCCGAGGTCCGGATACCCGCTGCCAGCTAGGTTTCGCTCTCACAGGCAGTAGAATCAACGAGTCCGGCGTCGGGTCGGTCGTAAACCATCAGCCCTGTATGGTGTTTCCATGTGTGGCATTGTCGGGTACGTCGGTTTTCGCAACGCCAGCGAGTTTCTCATTCAGGGGCTGCGCCGCCTGGAGTATCGCGGCTACGACAGCTCGGGCGTGGTAACGATTACGCCGTCAGGTGATTTCGCCCTGGCCAAGGCCGCCGGCCGGCTCGAACATTTGATCTCGATCCTCTCCGACGAACCCGCCGAAGGTCAAATCGGCATCGGCCACACCCGCTGGGCCACGCACGGCGCTGCAACGGATGCCAACGCGCACCCGCACTACGGCGGACGACACGACCTGGCCATCGTTCACAACGGCGTCATCGAAAACTATCGTGCGCTGAAGGAATACCTGATCAGCGCTGGGTACGAATTCCACTCGGCGACCGATACCGAGGTCGTGGCTCATCTGATTGCGGATTGCCTGGGAAAAGAGCTGGTCCATCGCGGGCAAAATGGCGCCGGTTCGGGCGACCCGCACGAACCGCTGATCGCCGCCGTGAGCGCCGCGCTCGCCAAGCTGCAAGGGACCTACGGTGTGGCGGTCCTTTTTCACGACTATCCCGACGTCATCATCGCGGCCCGGCATGGCAGCCCGCTGGTCGTGGGAGTTGGCGAGGATGAGCACTTCATCGCCAGCGACGCTTCACCGCTGGTCGGGTACACCGACAAGATCGTTTACCTGGCCGAGTATGAAATTGCGGTGGTCACGGCCAATGGCCTGCGTGTCATCAATCGCGACCAAGGCGAGATACACCACAACGTGCAAACGCTCGAACTGCAATCGGGCGATGTCGACCTGGGCAATTACGATCACTTCATGCTCAAGGAGATTTTCGAGCAGCCCGAGACGTTGCGCAACGCCATGCGTGGCCGCCTGTCGGTCGACGAGGCCACGGCGCATTTCGGCGGCTTGAATCTTTCGCCGCAGCAACTGCGCAGCGTGAATCGCATCATTCTCACGGCTTGCGGCACAAGTTGGCATTCGGCCATGGTCGGCGAGTACCTGCTGGAAGAGTTCGCCCGGCTGCCGGTCGAGGTGGAATACGCCAGCGAGCTGCGCTATCGCAATCCGCCGATCGACAATAACACGCTGGTGTTCGCCATCACGCAAAGCGGTGAAACGGCCGACACGTTGGCGGCGCTGCGCGAAATGAAGCGGCAGGGGCATCCGACTCTGGCCATCTGCAATGTTGTCGGATCGAGCATCGCCCAGGAAGCGGACGGCGGCATTTATCTGCACGCCGGCCCGGAAATCGGCGTGGCCTCGACCAAGGCCTTCACCTCGCAGTGCGCCGTGTTGACCATGCTGGCCTTGTACTTCGGCCGGTTGCGACATCTCAGCTTTGCCCAGGGAATGAAGATCATCGAGCGTTTGCAGGAACTCCCCAACAAGGTTGCCCAGGCGCTCGAGGCGAATGACCAGATTCGCCGCATCGCCGAGAAGTATCACCACTGCAGCACCTTCTTATACCTGGGGCGACAGTTCAATTTCCCCACGGCTCTGGAAGGTGCGCTCAAGCTGAAAGAAATCAGCTACATCCACGCCGAAGGTTATCCGGCCGCGGAAATGAAGCACGGTCCGATCGCGCTGATCGACGAGAATACGCCCAGCGTCTTCTTGATTCCGCACGGCGTCGTTTACGACAAAGTGATCGCGAACATGGAAGAGATCAAGGCTCGCGGCGGACCGGTCATCGCCGTGACATGCGAGGCAGGCACTCAAGCGGCGGAATTGGCCGACGACGTGATCCAGATTCCGACCGTCGAGGATTTCTTGCAGCCGATCGTCACGGCGATCCCGCTGCAACTTTTGGCCTATCACATCGCGGTGCTGCGTGGCTGCGACGTCGACAAGCCGCGCAACCTGGCCAAGAGCGTAACCGTGGAATAGCCATTCCGCGGGAGCCGGAGCGGCCACGGCGATAACGTCGTAGCCAAAATACCCCTTTCGGGGAACTCCTTCATCTGGCCAGCCGCGCGGCCCGGCGGCTTGCTTGCGTCCCGCCGGCCATCCACACTGAAGAGGGTGCCGCTGCGCCTACGCTCTAATGTGGCATCCTTGGCCCTTCAAAGCCTCGGAACGCTTGCCGGGCAAATTGCCAAATCCCGGTATATCGGCGCGCCAGCACCGGCACGGAACAGAACGTTTGCGACCCTGGAAGAAAGTATCTAGGATCGCAGCAGAGAAGGGGTCTTGAACGGGACATGCATCTTGGGAACTCATCGCCAGCCTGCGCGCCGGGGGCGGCCATTTGGCCTTCGACAGCGCCTTTCAATCGAATCTCTGGAATCGAGACGCCTGCTGACCGTCACCGCGGTCGCGCCCGTAGGCGATCTGAATGGCGACGGCATCGTCAATGTGCAGGACCTCGCGCTAGTGAGTTCGAACTGGCTGCACGCGGGCACGCAGCCACTGTCAGGTGACGCTAACCTCGACGGTATCGTCAACGGTCAGGACCTGGCCGTCGTCTCGAGCCAATTCGGAAAAGCGGCCGGTAGCATGGCCGCCGGCAATTTGACACCGCCGTCCGTCATGGCAGGTACGCAGTTCACGAACTTCACGGTCTCGCATTTCACCGATTCCAATCCCGCCGCCAAGGCCAGCGACTATACGGCCCTGGTCACTCTTGGCGACGGCACCAACGTGACCCTAACCAGTACGCCGACTAGCGCCGGTCGTATCGTGGCCGATCCCGGCGGCGGATTTGACGTGCAGGTCACGCACGCCTACGTGCATCCGATCACCGGCGGGATGTTCACGGTTTCCGTGAGTGGTCCACAAAGTCAGACGTCACGCATCAGCACGAATGCTTTCAACGTGGCCGATGCACCGATCACGGCCGGCAGCCTGACGCCGCCGGTCGCCACGCAATTGCAAGCAATCAAGAATGCAACCGTCTTTCACTTCACTGACGCCAACCCGTTGGCCTCGGCCGACACTTTTTCGGCCGTGGTCACCCTGGGTGATTCGAATCAGGTGACGCTCACCAGCAGTCTCAGCCAGTTTGGACGGATCACGACCAGTCCCGGCGGCGGATTTGACGTGGTTTTGTCGTACACATACATGACCACGTTCACGAATCAAACGTTCAGCGTCCTCGTGAGCGACGGCCAGGGCATGACCGCGTCGGCCAGCACCAACACGTTCTCAGTGGCGCCATCGACATTGCAGGGAGGCAGCTTAACCCCGCCTACGACCGTGGTCGGCACGCCCTTCAGTAACGTGGTGGTCTATCATTTCACCACCACGGATCTATCGGCCACGGCGCAATCGTTTACGGCGCAAGTCACTCTGGGAGACGGCAATACCGTAGTTCTCACGGGCACGCCTGGGGCGAACGGTCAGATCGTGGCCCGCGGCAACGGCAGCTACGACGTGCAGCTGTCCTACACCTATACGACCGCGGTTCAGAATCAGTCGTTCGGCGTGCAAGTCACGAATCCGAAGGGAGAATCAACCGGCGGCAGCACCACCCGGTTCGCCGTGCCAACCACTCCGCTGACGGTCACACCCGAGATCCACCTGGATGCCACGGCGACGGGCACGGTGGGCACGACCCAGGGCGGCGCGATGTTCAACGCGGCGCAAAGTCAGTACATGACTGAACCGGACAATGCCACGCTGGACAGTATCTTCAACAACGCCACGCAATTCACCATCGAGTTCCAAGCCCGGCAGGCGACGTTGGCCACGAATCGTAATTTCCTCAGCAAGTGGAATTACGGAGCCGCCGGTTCGATAACGATCGCGACCGGAGAACACTCCGGTGAGGAGGGCGAGGTTTCTGTCTGGTTCGCCGACCCCAGCGGCCGCGTCGCCGGCGTCATCGAAACGCAAGGCGCGAAGATGCAGGCCAGTGTGACCTATGACATCGCCGTGGTTTACAACGCCGGTAACGTGCGGATCTACATCAACGGGCAACCGCAGCAGACGATCGTCAACGTGGGAGTGATCCCGACCTCGGTGTCCGCATCGGCGAACATCCCGCTCGAGCTAGGCCGCTGGAACGGACTGGGGAATTACTTCGACGGAGCGATCTCGAACCTGAATATCTGGACCACCGCACGCACGCAGGCCCAGATCCAATCGCTGCAAGGGAACACGTTTCCCTACTCGCAGATGACGGCCGACCAACGCGCCGGGCTCGCGCAATCGTTCGCCCTGACGCAAGCCAGCGGCGCGGCGGTCGACGCTGTGCATGGTCTGCAAATGCTCAACCCGACCGGCGTTCTGCGCGAGCAGATCGTCACCTCGTGGAATGGAACAGGTACCCTGCCGACGGTGTTTACTCCCAGTCCCGAAGGGCAAGCTCCCGACCTGGTGAGCAGCGTCCCTTCGATGAATTCGCAGCCGGCCTTGAAATTCAACGGCATCAACGACGCGCTCAAATATGCCTCGACGGTTCTGCCAAGCGATGACAGCGGTGACGTGTTCATCGTGGCGCAGTTCCTCGGAGGGGGCGACAATTTCGAAAGTGATACGTTGTTCTCCTCCTCGTCCGATGCGACGGCCGTGGATTATGTCTTCTTCGCGTCGTACAACCCGTCGACGAATATCGTGCCGGCCGAATCGGGGGGCGGTGTGCCACTGGCCCGCATGCGATTCCGCGACGATGCGTTCCAGACCGACATCCGCGGCAGCCAGCTTCAACTGCAACCAGGGGTCACCTACGTGTTGCACTTCTGGGGAATGGGAACCGGCAAAGGCTACGGCATGACGGTCAACGGCATGGATACTTCGCCGTTCTTCACCGGTTCAGGCACCACGATTCCGGAAAGCTACCCGACCGTGGCGGGAAGCTGGTTCGGCGCCTCGTCGAATTTGACCAATCTCACGATCGGCGATTTCGAGCGTTCCGACGGCCCGCAGGGCTTTGCCTCAGCCCTGATTTCCGAGATCGACGTCTATGGCGGTACCACTTCCCAGCCGGTCCTGCCACTGAACATCTCGCAGCAGATCGTAAACGCGCTGATGGTCAAATACGGCGCGACGCCGCTTGGGGACGATGGCTAGCGGGCCTCCTGTTCATCGCGGCGTCAGACCTTCAATCGTCTGTCAGCCCGACCATGTCCAGTAGCGCCAGCGCATTGGTTGTATTGGCGATGCCGGGCCGTAGTTGATAGTCGAATTTCATTTCGCGATGCGGACCTTCGCCGACGAAAGTCTCGCGGAAGTGAACGGCGCGGCTAGACTCGCTCAACGGGGGCTCCGCGGCCAACTCCAGATCATGCGTCGAAACCGCGCCGATCGCGTGCCGCGCGAGCAATCGGTCCACAACCCGGCGGACCGCGATCTGTCGATCGCGCGAATTGGTGCCGTGCAGGATCTCGTCCAACAAGAAGACCAGCACCGGTTCGCCCGGACGGTCGCAACGTCGCGCCTGCTCGACGATCGCCTTCAAGCGTTTCAACTCCGCCAGGAACAGCGATACGCCGTCGGCCAGCGAGTCATCGATGCGCATGCTCGTTTCCACCAGCACACGCGGCAGCGACAACCGCACGGCGCACACCGGCGCGCCGGCCTGCGCCAGCACCAGGTTTAATCCGATGGCGCGCAGCAGCGTGCTCTTGCCTGACATGTTCGAACCCGTAACCAGCAGAAACGTTCCCTCCGGCCCCAGTTCGACGTCGTTGCCGACGCGCCGCGCGGTGGGAATGAGCGGATGAGCCAGGTCCGTACCCGTGATCTGCCTTGGCCCGAGCTGGTCGACCGTCGGAAAGGTCCAAGCCGGATGGTCGAACGCCAAATTAGAGAGCGAAGCGAGCGCCTCGAACTGCGCGAGTGCCGCGAACCAGCGTCGCAAATGCGGCCCGACGTGCTGTTGCCAGCGCTCGAGCGCCGAAAGCACGTGAAAATCCCACAGCGTCACCGCCTGTAGCACGCCGTAAACTACTTGCGAGAAACGCAGGTCGGCCAGGTCCAGCCGCCGACGCAGGCGTGTCAATTGTTCATGGGCGTGATGCCCTTCGACGGAAAACTCTTGCCGCAGCGCCACCAAATGCGGCGCCGTGACAGGCCATGTTTCAACCAGTGCGAGCATGTCCGCAAAGCGGCGTAATTGCTGCTCGCCCGTATCGATCTGCCGGAAGATTTCGTGAACGTGGCGAACCAGCAAGTAACTGACCGCCACCTGCGCACCGACGACCAGTTGCCAGGCGAGCGCCGGAACCAGCCCGAGCACATAAGCCGCCAAAAGTCCCAAAAGCACCAGCGGTGATAACCGCGCGTACCATTTCAACCAAGGACGCTGCGACAGCCAGCCGGGACCCTCGGCCCATCGCACGAGCGGCGTAACGTCCGCCGATGCGCGCTGGCCGTAGATCGCCTGGCCGCGCCACGCCAGCTCTTGCCGCAAGTCTAACTGCTTGGCCAATTCAGCGACGCTTCGCTGCCGGGCGGGCACTTCGGCCGGCGCCGCAGGAACCAGCAACCATTGGGCCAGGCAGCTCCGTCCCGCGCCGGTCGAAGCCATGCAGCAGAGTCGATAGAGTGACGCCGGGCCGAACAGGTCCAGATCGCGCGCCGTGGGTGTCAGTTCAAGGTCCGTGGGCAATGCGACCGCGGGCAGCCTATCCCAGGCCCGATCCAGTCGAGCCAGCCCATGACGATTGAGCGTCGCCATTCCTTCAGCGCGCGCCAGTTGCCGGCGTATCCAGCGATGGCGGGCCACTACGGTAATAAATGCGACCACGCCCAGAAGTGCCGCCGCGATCCACGGCAAAATCCGTGCGACACCTTGCCACCAGCCAACGGCCAACATCGTCACGATGAATGCCGCCGCGGCAAAGCGCAAATTCACCAGCCGATCTGAGCGAATCTGCCAGGCGCGCGCGCCGGCCATGAAGCGATCGACGCGCTCGCGATAGAGGGCCGCCCGATCTTCGGACACTGCAGGTTCAGGCACCCGTCGTTTAAGCCTTCGTTGAAAGGTAAATATTTATATTGCTCGCCACCCGACAGATGGTCGAACGACCTACGAAGAGAGGGCTACATTGGACTCTTCCACTCCGAACTCCTATTACGGAACTCGGGTGCCTCTGTTTTCGGATTATATACGCGGGCATCTTTATTAACTTGGACTCGCCGTCCAAGCACATCTCGAATCGTCTCAAGCCTCGCGATATCCGAAAGATCGCGGACGATATCGCGGTAGAGCGTTGCGAATCCCGTGGATGGCCGTCTTAGCCCGTCCGGAATTGGTATCGGGATATCAATCTCAGGAATGCGCGGAAGCTGCGCCGCGGACGCTAGGGTGTTGTAGCCCTTGATAAGGTTTTTCGGACTAACCGTCTGGCGGGAAACTACGGAGAACTCTCTTCGCATCTGCAAAGAGGCATCGGCTAGTTTCTTTACAATTTTATTTAAGCCCGTCGTGGCGGCAGGACCCTCTCCAGAATCGAGCAGATATCGAAGCTCTCCCATTTGCTCTCGTACTGCTTGAATCCGCTTATCACCGCGTAGCTCCTGCGCGTATTCGATTACTTCCGAAACGTCACCTACTTTGGAAGTAATCCAGGCCGTAAAAAACGGGATCGGGATGTTTACGATATAAGATCGCGATGCCTCGACGATGCACTTGACGTCATCGCGGCTGTGCTCTGAGATTTGGCGGAGCAACCCAGAGGCAAAGTCTGAACTGTACATCCCGGTTTTTTGCATCCACCGTAATTGAAATGCTTGGCGAGTTGGGTAGAGGAGGGAATCGGCGTGGAGCGCCCGTGCCGCCAGCGTGTAGTAAATAGACTTATACGCCGTCCAATTCAACGCGGCCAAAAACACCCTTAATGCAGGAGTCAGCCCGCCCGTTATACCATCGCCCCATTTAGCATTCGGTACACGATAATCGTTTCCAATCGGAGTCCCGCGCGAGTCGACGAGGACGAAATTGTCTCGCAGATCTGCCGGCCCGTTTGTCTCTTTCGCATCAACCAACTCGCCGAAAATCGCCGCGCTTAGTTTTCCATACTTTTCGAATTCCGGCGTTTCCGGCATCCCAAGCATCTTCATCGTCAGATAGTACACGCTTGAGGATATATCCCACGTACAGACGATGTGCATCCGAAGCTGTTCTAGAAATGCACGATAGTCCGCATCAACAAATTCTCCTCCACGAATTTCAGGTCGGAATGATAGGGACTCCGCGCGCGCGGAATTGTCGAGTTCGCGTAAGTTGACGTTATCGAGACCATAGAATCGGATGAACGGAAATGCGTCGCGACGCGTCGTTCGAAACTCTTCTTTGTAATTGTCTAGGCAGATCAGTTCGTCGTAGAAGAGTATTGCAGTGACGACGTTTTCCAGGGCGGCAATGTCCCCGTCGACGGAGTCGCGAGATCGAGATGCAACAGTGCCAAGAAGGCGTTGAACGGCCGTCAGAGTTGCATTATCGATTAGCGCGTAACTCATTCCATCGACCCGAAATAACGCACGAAAAAGGTGTTTCAGACTACGTTATGAGAGCCGATAGCAGAGCTGCGCAATCGCAGTAAGAACCTCCGTACTCGTTGCGCATATTTCAAGCTACGCAACATATGCTACCGTCCGCCGCCGGCAGCGCCGGCATTGCCGCTCCAGCCGGGCAATTTCGCTGGGAAGCTCTTGTCGGTCGCTTCGCTCCAGCCGTTGCCAACTCCCTTGCCGCTCCAGAACAAATCGCCGCCTGGCGCGCCGAGACTCTTCATCCGCTTCGACGGATTCTGACCGTTCTCGGCCAGTGCGTTGTCGTGAATGTAATTGCCGTCGGGGTTCGGCTCGACGTTCAACTTGTGCTCGGGCGGGAACACGTCGGTCAACGCGTACATCGCGATGCCATACGACCCGTGGCCGCGCACTTCGTTCTTCGTGACTTCGGTGTTGTCGGCCGCGTTCACGGCGATGCCGATACCCGGCTCGACCAGGTTTACGGTATTTCCCGGTGGCGAGGTGTTCGGATAATTGTTGTCCAGCACGCGGTTATTGATCACCCGCGCGTTCGAAGCCACGGTCGTCGGCAGGTCCGGCAACAGTACCACGAGCAAACCGAGCGAATTCTGATGGGCCGAATTGTTGGCCATCAGCACGTTGACGCAATTCTCGGTCTCCATGCCGATCGTGCAGCGGTACGACTCGCAATTCTGGATCGTGACGTCATTGCATTGGCCGGCATACACGCCCGCGTCCCACACGTCGCTGACGACGCAACCGTCGACCAGCACCCCCTGGCAAAGCACGGGATAGACGCCGTACTTGCCGGTGTTATGGCAGACCAGGTTCTTGAACGTCGCATTCTTGGCCTTGTTCACGACGACGCCGTTCCCTTTGTAGTCGCGAATCTCGAATCCCGAGACGACGAAGTTATTGCCCGAGACCAAGACAGCATCGTTCAGCTTGTTTTTGCCGTCGAACACCGGGCGCTCGCCATTTTGCACCAGGCCGACGAACTCGATATCGTCGAAATCAATCGTCACGGTCTCGCTGTAAGCGCCAGGCATCACCTGAATGCGATCGCCGGGGCGAGCCCTATCGACGGCCGCCTGAATCGACTGACCGGGACTGACCGTAAACGTCCCGCGAATCGACTGCGCACTGACCGCCGGCGCCGCGGCATTGCGCTCCGGGTATTTCTCCTCTTCGGCCGCTGTCGCGCTGGCGAGCGATAAAAATCCGAAGCACGCCACCAGGGCAAACCATTCCAGCGAGGATTTCATGACAAACCTCCTGTTGACGGGGATGAGCTTGTTTTAATTGGTTAAAAAATTCGATTCAGCCACTGAGGACACAGAGAAAGCCACGACTAAAGGAATTCTCTTTCTCACTTCTCTGTGGTCTCGGTGTGCTCGGTGGCTCTTAGTCTTTCTAATTCGCAAAATCTGCGATCGGATCCTGCGTTCTCTGTAGCTAATTGTTCTTGGACGTCGTACCTGCCGGCGCCTTGGCAGAGCCGTGCAGCAGGTCCGCGGGAAACGTCATCAGCGAGCCGGTTTCGTGCCACTCGTTGCCAGTGCCGGTGCCGTCCCAGTACAGGTCGCCCCCGGGGGCTTTGCGTTTCTCACTGTACAGCGGATCGGGATGCCGGCCGTTGTCGCGATATTCGTTGCCTGCGATCACGGTGAAGTCGGAGTTCGGCTCGACGTCCAGCTTGTGTCCTTCGCCCGACTGACTCAGCGCGCCGACGACGATGCCGTAAGAATCGTTTTCGGCGACCAGGTTTTGCGTTACCTCAGTGCGATCGGCCGCCATGACCAGAATGCCGATGCCGGGTGGTAGGTTGGCGATCAGGGTGCCCGGCTTGCCGAAATTCTTGTGGTTATTCGCCCATGAGCGATTGTTGATCACGCGCGTGTCGAGTCCGACCTTCGACGGATTGTTCGGCAACACGAACACCAGCAGGCCGGCCGTGTTGTGGTGGGCGCTATTGTTCGTGACCAGCGCCGCCGTGCAATTCTCGATCTCGATGCCGGCCACGTTGTTAAAGACTTCATTATTGCGCACGACGATGTCGCGGCTGCTGCCGACATAGATCGCGGCGTCGCTTATGCCGCTGACCGTGCAGCCCTCGACCAACACACCGGCGCACTCGACGGGGTAAACACCGTACAGGCCGGCATCGTCAACGATCAGGTCGCGAAACACGACGCGTTGTGATTTGCTGGCCAGGATGCCGTTCCCTTTGAAATGGCGAATCACAAAGCCCTCAATCACCAGGTCATCGGCCGAGCTTTGCACGGCGTCAGCGAGCACACCGCCGCCGTCGAGCACGGCCCGCTGACCGTCGCGGTTCAGTCCGACGAGCGTGACGCCGTCCCGATCGATCGCCACGGTCTGGCGATAGACTCCCGGTTCGACTTCAACGCGGTCACCCGGCGCGCACCGATCGACGGCCGATTGAATCGACTGGCCCGGCCGTACGGTAAACGTCGCCGAGACGCGGCCGTCCGATGCGTTCTTGCTCCCCAGCGCCGCGACCCATTCGAGACCACTCCCCGGAGCGCGGGCTGCCGCGGCCGGATTCGCGCGGGCGACGTTTGTTGCCACGGTCTCCAAGCCGGGAATCCGGTGCATGTTGCCGCTCGAGTAGCCGGTGAGGGGGCCTGCACCTTGTCGTATAGTCGTCGCAGCGGAATTTATAGGCGCCGCAGCGGCATTGTTTAAAGACGCAATCGGCCGGGGACGCGGCGCTGGTGCCGGCCCCTCACCCGGCGCTCTCCCAGAGGGAGAGGGGGACGCTGCGGCACTGGCGACTGGCGATCTTCTGTTGCCGGCGCGGGCCAACGGAGCGGGCGTGGCTTTTGTTTTCACTTCGACCACTGGCAGGCCGCTGGGCACCTTTTGCGGCGGGTCCGGCTGCAGCGAAGTATCGGTCAGTGCTTTCAAGAACGCGACCAGGTCCGCGATCTCGGCGTCAGTGATGTCGAACTTGCCGATCTTGTCGTCCATGCCAGCCGGCGGATTGGGTTCGCCGCGGCCGCCCCCTTTGGCGTAGAACTTGATAACTTCTTCGAGCGTGGCAAAAGCACCATTGTGCATGTAGGGGGCCGTCAGCGCGATATTACGCAGCGACGTCGTCTTGAAAGCGCCGTCTGGCCCTTCGCCCGGCACACCGGCCCGGCCGCGATCATGCTCGCCGGCGTCAGGAACACCGATCACGCGGAACGTATCGTCGGCGAACGTGGGAAAATTGTGGCACTCGAAGCAGCGCGTCTTCAACGAACGAAAAACCTTCATGCCGCTACGCTCTTGTTCATTGAGCGCATTTGCATCGCCGGCGGCATAATGGTCGAACTTCGAATTGAACGACAGCAAGGTGCGCTCGAACGCGGCCACGGCCCGCGCCACGTTGTCAAACGACACGGCCTCGGCGGGCGTGCCACCGAAGACTTTTTGAAACGCCGTCACGTATTCGGGAATCGCCTGCAATTCTTTGACGAGCACCTCAGGATTTTCTCCCATTTCGTGCTCGTTCGTCATCGGGCCTTTGGCCTGTGCCTCGAGGTCGTCAGCCCGGCCGTCCCAGAATTGCCACTTGTGATAGGCGGCGTTCCACAGCGTGGGAGCATGCCGTCCGAGCTCATGCCCACCGGTGCGCTCCGGGCCGATGCCCGTGCCGGCATAGCCCATGCTCAGCTTGCGCCCGTCGGCAAAGCCGTGATCCGGATGGTGGCAGTGCGCGCAAGAGATATTGTTTTGACCACTAAGGATCGGGTCGAAGAAAAGTAGCTTGCCGAGCGCCACCTTGTCGGGGGTCATCGGATTCTTATCGAGCGATCGCATGGGCGGGAAGGGCGCCTGCAGGCCGGTCGCGCGTGGCTGCCCGGCCACGAATGGCTCGTCCGGCACCCAGGCGCCAGACCGCTCGCTCCAACCCGGAATAGCGAGCGGCGCCGCCGCCGCGGCGGCTGATGCAGGAACCGTGGCACCGGTCACCGGTTCCTCGGCAGCCAATGTCTGTACGGACGCCAAACCGAGGCTTGCCACGAAGGCAAAGCAAACCGAGAAGCGCATCATGGCAGAAACTCTCCCGATCCGTAGAACGGTCGGCTGCAGGCTGAGTGAAATGAGTATTCTTGCGCGCCGCCACGCAACCCATTTTGAGAAACGCGAACGGCGCGCGGCGCGTCCTCAAACGGGCGCGTTCAAATCTAGTTGATGCCGCGGCGCCGAGCAAGCGCGGAACCGATCCCACCGGCGCGAGTGCCGCAATCGGTAACGGAAGCCGCCAGATGCTGGTAAGTCGGGGACGATTATCTCGCCGAAATCCGCGTCTGGCGGCCTAGTTGCTGTCACCAGCTCCGAACACCCGAACCGCATTCCGGCGCAGCCTGTCGAACTCTGCGGCGGGCCCAAATTTGCTGGCCCGCCACGCGTCGATCCCTCTTCCAAAGGAGAAGCGAATCCCTACAATCGGAAGGTCCGTGAGTCGCACCCCTAGCTCAATTGGATAGAGCATCGGTCTACGGATTCCGCGAAACTGCTGGACAGTTGCGAAATCCTCGGGGATTAGTGCTTAGGAATCACTGCGAATCACCCCAAATCACTCGATTCGGGTGTAGTACACCCGGACCCTAGAGCATCGGTCAACGTGACCTTTGCATTCTAACTAGGGCTGTTGGGGTGTCAAAAATGTTCGCAACATTGCTCATCGCTGGCGTCGTGTTGTCGGTTCTTTTGCTGCTAGGCGGACCACGGCAAGGGATGCTGGTTGCCGTTCTTATCATGTTCGCAGCAACCGCGAACGCTGCTGAGCCAAGTCCGCCCATCATGCGTTATCGCAATCGGGACGGCGAAACGGTACTCAATCCGTACTGCCACGAATCGGCACCAATGGTCAAGCAAGCCGTCCCGTCAGAGCGAAAGCCGGCAAGGGCGATGCTGCTGCCCACGTTGATTGAGCGTACCGAATCCATTCGCGACAACCGCTGCTAAGGGACTCTCCATGCTAGACAACACCATGCGACAAGCGTTGATCGACTGCATTGAATGGACGCTGCACAAGGCGGACGGAATCCCCGACGCGATTGATACGTCTACGCTCGCCAAGGTCTTGAAGTTGCTCAAACGGCAGCCGTAGGCAATGGGCCAAATGCGAAACACCCGGCTCAATGGGCCGGGTGTTTTCGTTTCTAGGCGATGGCTTTGCGAAATCCGCCCTAGTGAATCTGGCCTACCCCCAAGCTACAATGCGAAGCAACTCCAAGGGGTCGATATGGCATCCTCAACAGACACTTGCTTTCAGCATGGGGTAAGCGATTGTCCGTACTGCAAGC
This sequence comes from Pirellulales bacterium, assembly GCA_036499395.1. Lineage (NCBI taxonomy): Bacteria > Pseudomonadati > Planctomycetota > Planctomycetia > Pirellulales > Pirellulales bacterium. Next base: position 34,912 of record DASYDW010000095.1, on the reverse strand, counting down.
CTCAGAATCCGGTTTTCGAGGCAGTGCCGGAGCGTCCCGCGAAGGTCACTGATCGGCAGTCGAATCAACGCCTTTTGCTAGTCGCCGTTGCAATCGCAGTCGGGGCGGGGTTTTTGCTTGTACTAAACCTCGGCCAGAGTGACCAAGCACCGGGGGTGAAACCGTCGCCGACCCGTCATCGCACATTCGCCGGGGCCGGTGACAAGGCTCGCCTTGTGTCGGGTAATGGTGCAACGGGCATTTGGGTCGCAGCGACACCGGAATCGTTTGATCGGTTGGGGAAGCTGGTCTACGCAAAAGACATGCTTGGAATCCAGCAACTTGAATTATCCGGAGTTGTCTGGACAGAACCTATCGGAACCAAGGTACTGATGATCGACCCCGGACTCGCGTCTTGCGAAGTCCGAATTCTTGAAGGTCCACGCTTAGGCCGATCCTGTTTCGTCATTACAGAAGGCGTCTCGCATGATTGAATCCGCGATGGCCCTTACCGGCAGACCAATTGCATGGTGACTTTGCTGGTCAGCGTATTACGCAATACGCCAATCGACGATCTTTTCGCCATTATCGTCGCAAAAACCTCGTTCGGATTGGTTGCCCCACTTAGGGCTTCGATTTGCAGTAAATCGCACTCCGCTTCCATTCGTTGAATATCTGCGATCAATTCGTACATGGTGCCGCACTCCGATTTGCCCCACAGCAATAAACGGGGCCGCACTAGGTGGGGCAGGAACCTAGCACGGCCCGGTGAGCATTGCTGCCCACATAGGAATAGTAGAGGCGTACGTCGCGGGGGCAACCGCCGACTACAGTGAATCCGCCTGCCCGCAGGAATCGCAGTCGGCTGACTGCCAATGGCGGCTTATGATTCCATACCGACGCCCATCATTCGCATCACGGTTATCGCCCGAAGCTTGTTTGCCTTGTCCAAGTCGGCACGATTCGACAACGCCTTTCGCGTTGACTCGCGAAGATTGTCGGGCAGTCGCTTTCCCGCATCCTTTTCGATTGACGCAATTGCGTCTGCGGCGGACGGAATCAGAGTCATTTTCCCGGACACGATATCCCGGAGTCTTTCGGCAAGGGCGTCGATGTTTAGCTGAAAGCCCATGCTTTCCGCCACAAATAGGGCGAACATGAAGCCATCTTCAAAATCTTCGTTTTCGTTTCCGTCGATCATTTGGAAAACTCCCGGCACTCGCCGTTATCGGAAGCCTGCCAAATCGGATTGAACGTGTTCGCCTTGTGCGAGTGGCATTGCATCCCACGTCCTGCCGTCGAGCATTCTGCCGGTTCGTTTCTTATTGACTCCACCCCATTGCTTGAAGAAAAACGGCACTTCGGCCCGTTGGCATTGGTCTCGAATGTCGAGTGCCCACACTTCGCTCATGGGACGTGATCCCGGCCCAGACTCTCCGCCGACGATCACCCAATGAATGCCGCTAAGGTCGAGACTCGGCAATGGACCAATTAACGGCTCAAGCGAAAGAAATTTTGTCTTGGCCGACGTTCGCCGAAGATGGTCAATACGTGTCGTGTACTTGTCGGTCTCGACGCTGACACCCATCCACACGTTACTTGGCCAGTCAATTTGATGGCTAATTTCTTCTAGGCGGTCGGCCCTCTTTGTCAGCACTTGAAATTTGTGCCAGTGTGCCCGCCGCATTACGTCAAAGACTTGTTGAATGTAGTAGTCCGGTATTTCACGGTGGAAAAGGTCGCTCATGGAGTTGACGAAAATCGTCTGTGGCTTTTTCCATTTCAGCGGTCTTTCAAGCATCTGAGGCTGTAGGGTAAGGTCGAACCCATTGGCGTAGTTCTCCTGTCCCATCGCCTTCAATCGCATTGCCAATCGTTCGGCGTAGCAAAACTTGCAGCCCGGGCTGATCTTGTCGCAGCCCGTCACTGGATTCCACGTCGATTCTGTCCATTCAATGGATGACTTAGACATGGATCACCCTTTCTTCTTTGCCTTGGGAAACGTCACTTCGACATGATCCGCGAAAGTCACGACACCCAATCGCTTTACTCTATCGTTTGCTGGAGGATCACAGGTTATGAGCTTCTTTTCCTCCATCTTCCGCAGGCATTCTTTGTAGTTCGGTTCGATGAAGCGGCGCCCGTAATTGTGCTTCTCGAAAATCGCGCCCATCGTCAGAGTCTTGCCAGCGAACTCTTCAAGTAGAAGCCCCTCTAGCTCATCTAGTGGCCTAGCGAACTCGAATAGCAATCCTTCATCGCGATAGGATGGGTTGTACTCGAAAGAAGGCACGCCTTGGTCATGCCACGAGCTTTCTTTCGCCATGACACCCTTCATAATCTTGTAGCCAAGCGGATGCTTACTCACAAAGATTAGATGGTGACTTGTACGGCTTCCGTCCGGACGCTTGAACCGAAACGGAAGGACGTATTTTCCGCCCATGTCGATGAGCGATTCACAGACGCCTTCTAAGATTGCGAGTTCCCGTTGAGCAGGTTTCAGAGCGATTAGCTTCTCACGGAGCACGTCCGCTCGATCTTTGCCGAAAAGAGCGTCGATGTGATGATCCACCGCACTGTTCGGCAAGCCCATGTTTATGCGGTTGTAGTTGAAGAAGAAAATACATTCACACATGAAGTCCTTTAGTACGGAATTGATAAGTTTTAGCGAAAGCCCCTTGTATCCCCACGGGTCTCCAAAAAAGAGCGTTGGGATCAAATTGACTGACTCAAACTCTTTGACCATCTCCGTTCCGACTTCGCCGTGCGAGATGTACGGCTTGTACTTCAGCGTCTCAATTCCCTTCAACTTACCGATTGCTTTGTCTAGCGATTTGCAGTTTGCGTCGTCCTTATCGTTGAATCGTGTGACCAACATTTGTCGAAGGTCAGGGTCGGCAATCGCTTGCTTCAAGACTAGTAGGGGCGTCGAAGTCGTCCCATCTTCGTATCGTCCAGGTCCAGCGAAAAGGTCGAGATAGGCAACTCGATTGTCATGGGCCTTGACGGTTTTCTTGATAGCGGTAAACCACGCCATGAAATACTTCTCGACGATGGTTGCCTTTACGACTGATTGCTCAGTTGCCTCGTTGAAGAATGCCTTTGCCACGACCGCCCCCTTTGCGATTCGACCAGCAACATCCCTATACTGTACACATTTACAGTATTTGGGGGTTTGGGTCAAGAATGAGTGGATCGCCGATCTTAGCTATCCCCCACTATGAGGTAAACGGTGGTTTCCCACTCCCCCGCTAAACACCCCCTGCGACCGCGTAGGACGGCCCCAGAATCGACGGATCGGCGGGTGTGGGTCCAAAGAGGCAGGTTTTAGTCATCTTGCCCATTTCGCCAAAATGCTTGACAAGACGTAAATCGTGTGCTATAATAGAGTTGCGGATAATTATTTGGCGTGTTTGAAGACTTTGAAGGCAGATTTGTCAACCAAAAGCGCCCTCGCGCCACCTATATAGGTAGGGAAAAGTACGGTCAGTAGCCGACCGGAGTCGCCGACACCCTCGGGTGCGTGACTACATCAGACTGGCTACATCATGCCGCCGGCTCATGCCGGCATCTGGCTTCGACCCTCTCGGGTCGTCTGGGCAAATCCCCAAACCATCGACGCGATTTAGCTATTCGCGTTTTGCTCACGGTGCGGAACCTCTGCACGCACCGTGAGCGTGCTTATTCGTCAGAGGGACAAGCAGAGGAAAGCAATGGACCCCGACGCATTTTTATTACTGGTTCACAACCTGGCTGAAACGTTGTCGCCGGGCAAGGAAATCAATGGCAAGTACCACGAAGGGCGTTGGTACTCGGAACTCGTCTCAATCGGAAGCATCGAAGGGTGGGAATTCCTCGCCGACAACTCCGACGCCAGCGAACCGGAAATCAAATCCGCGATCTACAACGTGATGCGAACGGAGCATCAAAAACTAACAGGCTATGTATCGCCAAAGAAGGCAGAGAAAAGACGATTCCCTAAAGCCACGATCACGCTATCTGACACGCTTGAACAATACGCCGAACGGTGGCACGAAGGCAATCCGCTCTACGACGACACAAGCGAGCCGGACATTCTCGCATTGCTTGAGGAAGGTCGTACCGAACGTGAGATTGCCGACATTCTTGGAATCACTCGCCACGCTGTTCGCGTTCGTCGCGAACGATTGCAGCGGGAATCTGCTTAATAGAAAGGACAACATGCAAAGCAAAGTTTTCACCCACGGTCAAGTCAGTGTGGGCGACCGTGCCACGCTGCCCGACGTGCCAAATCACAATCGGTTACTCATCAAGGCACTGAGCGGCGATATCACGATCTATGGCCCGCTAGGCGGCAATGGCTTCACGCTACTTGAGGGTGAGCAATTCGCTTTTTACGTGCCTAATACGAATCTCTTGGAAGTCGAATCGGATGACGACGATGCCCGCTTGGTTTTCGCAGGCGTCTACAACAACGCCGAGATTGAACAGTACAAGCGATTCTACGCCTTCACGGTCAACGATGATGCTCTTACGCCGCTACCCGATCTAGATGCCTCTGTCGGCGTGTGGATTTTGAGTCACAGCGACGATGTTCAAGTCGGGAATAATACCGGCGCTATACCAATCGTCGCGGACGAAGATTTATTTATCGAGTTAGTGAATGCTCGTTTGCTATCCGTTAAAGGGCACGCGAGCGTGGTGGTTGCATGATCGTTGTCGGCAATAGCCCAATCATCGTTCGTGCCCAGCGTATTGACAGTTACCGTCATAACGTGGGCTTGATCGTAGCCAAAGACTTCACGCTCTCCCCTGGACAGCGTGTGAACTTCGGCCGCATTCGCACCGTTGAACTTTACTCAACTCTTGAAGGCAACCAAATTGCCATTGACCCGTAAATATGGAGCCGGACAAGCATTTGGTAAGAACTCCGCGAAGGCTTGTCCGCGAAAACAACCCCCTGACCAAGGAACTACATAATGAGCGTTGACAGCTACGAACGTAAGACAATCACAAATGGACAGCGACGGTTTGTGTTTGTTAACAGAGACTCAAATCGAATCTTTGAAAGCGATGACTGGGCTTTGGGCAGACGGATTGCCGGTAGTCCACAGGCATCACGCCCCAATCATCGCAACGATCAACCGATTCTTGAATACGAAACTCGCGTTGCCGGTGTCCGTGAGCGGCTCGCATTTGAAAGCGCACTTAAAGCCAGTCTTATCGCGACTCACGAAAAAACCGAACAGGATTTGGCCGTTCCTGAAAAGCCGAAGATTAGCCGCGAATCGCTACTGGAAACGCGAGATACCCCCTGGCGTCAAAAGCAATTAGACGCCCACGATGCGTACGATGCGTACCGCAGGTCGAACGCGGACGCTGCCCAAGCCGCTCGCGATCGTTCGGCGTTAGCGAAAGAAATCGCTGCCAACATTTCTAGCGATCAGCACACAGTCAAACTTGAAACCGAATTGGACGACGTGAGCGTTGACATTCACAACCATCACAAGGCCATCGACGCAGCAGTAGCCGCCGCACGCGAGAACTACAGCAAGGTCGTTGCCGACAAGGCTTCAACTCAACAGCAGATTACTGATAGCTACCGAGCTATATGGTCCGCAGAAAAGGGTGAGACGCTTGACGCTACGCCAGCGGCCGAAGCCGCCGAGAGTGAGGGCGAGTAATGGCACTTCAAGGTCCATTTGATACCGTCCCAACGTGGCGACACGGTTTTGTAATCGTGTCAACAACGCCGGTGCAGTTGTCGCCGCATGAAGATTGGGAACTTTTTATCGGCTTGACCATCAAGCCCATATCTCGCGGCGACTATGACAACACTCTCGTATGGGTCGGCCAAAGCCCCGGTGTGACAGCCGGGCTTGATACGGACTCAGATGGAATTCTGCTGAGTACGACCGGCAGCGCCCGGTATACGTCGCTTACGCTACCGATCAGAAAAGCATCGTCGCTTTGGTTAGTAACCGGAACGGTGCTTGACAATGGCGAGTGTCGTCCGGCGCAAGTGTTCGTGGAATGGCATGGAGCATAAAGCAAATGGAAAAGAACATAGCTTGGGCTTTTCAGCAACCAATCGTTATCGAAACAAGTGATATCGTCCCCGCTGGCGTCACCGCTCACGTCTACCCCGATACGGCGTGTGCATTCGCGGTTCTAGACGGGGCATTTAGTGTGGCCGACAGAGTGCGAAGATTCTGGACCCTTAAAGGTCCGGGCAAGCGTGTGTGGGCATCTTCAATCAAAGTCAACGAACCTTCAAAACCTGTGACTCTTTTGAGTCGCATTCTCAACCTCTTTAGGAGTTAACCATGAGTCAATCAGTGTTTCAAAAAGCAGAGAGCCAACTTGTCCCGGATGGGTCCTATGAAAAAGACGATATCGCTGGACTCAAGATCGCTTTGCGTCTCGCCCATGAAGCGTTCGGCGATGACTACCCGGTGACTGCCGGTGTCAATTCCTGGACGACGGCAAAAACTGTACTTCTGCCGTACTTAGGCCGCTCGTCTGCACGCAATGTCTATTTGGAGTTGATAGGTCCGTTTGAATACCGGGAGTCGCTCGTTCACTAAGCGTCACTCCCATGATTTGTCGTAGTTGTGGGATACCGCTGGCGATGACTCGGAGTTGTCGCCAGCATTTTCAACTTGTGAGAAAACAACGATGACAAAGTGCCTGTACTACCGAACGAATAGCCGATACGGCCGCTATCGAATCAATCACGATGGCCGGTGGTACGAATACACGTCCCTTCGCCGTGCGATGGCAAGGCTACAGCAGTGCGGCTTGTCCAAGTACGAAGCCCGTTGCGTACTCGCCGACGCCCGACGCAATCGGAGCACGAATTATTCGTTCGCGGACTTGTTGCAGGCAGCAACCAGATTCAACGAGTCCGTCGATTTGTCGCTCACTAATCAGACGGATTCCGCAGCGGGTCGAATTCATCCAGACCCATTTGACCCGCGAGCGTTCATTCGTGGGACCGCGAAGCGGAGACTTTTGCGGTTGAGCAAGTCCGGGGCCGAAAGGCCCCGTCCACGGTAACTACAGAAAGGATAAATGATGAACAAGGATTCCGCACTTGTGCGAGCACTTGCACACAGCAACTTTTCAGACGACGAAAAGCGCACGTTGTCAGACTATGTGCTGTTCGCCAAACACCAATGGCCAAGGGAACGATTCAACACGTTTCGCGATAATTTCTACGACTACGTGAAGGCAAACCGACAATGAAAAGCCAAGCCAGGTTGATCCGCCGATACATCAAAGAAATCAACGAGAGCGACCTTGACGTGACCGCCAAGGCCCGAGCGGTCGAGCCGTTGGTGAGTCGCTTGCAGCAGCTAGAAATCTTTATCGAGCAACGCGAAGAAAGCCGCTATATCAGCAGACAGAGTTTCGCGGCCGAAGTCGCGGGCATCTTCCCGACGTTCAAAGCCGCCTTGATCGAACATGGTATCCCCGAAAGCACGATCAACGACGTTTACCAAACGTGGCGGGAAGCCATCGACCAAGAATTGAGAAATGTATAGTGCCGTGCTACTGGGCCAGTATCGTCACACCCCGCGTGTTGCGTTCATCGTTCGCAATCCTGCGATCATCACGCGATACGCTGACTTGCTCAGCCGTAGCGATGCCCGGAACTTCGTTCGGTATACATCGGTTCGCGTGTGCGAGCGGTTCGACGCCCTCACGCTTCGCGAAGCGAAAGCAATCCGGCTCGCGTGGTCGCTTCGCTATCCGCTTCTGTCGGATCGGTGTCGCAATGTCGCAACAATATATAGGGGCCAGGTGCAGACCTTCCCGAGTGTGGTTGCCGCTGCCGATGCGTTGGGCGTGTGCATTGCGACCATACGGCGGATGCGTTCGACGTTTCGCGAGTACGACGGGTGGCAATTCCTTTGAACCGTTTCAATCGTCGCGACCACGTTACGTCGTAAGTCTATACTGTATTTGACTTTACGTCAGTTTGTGTTATAATTGGAACATGATGCTTTTGCGCCTCACACAAGGAATGTTCACCAAGGTCGATGCCCGTTGGTTCGATCATCTAAGCCAATTCCGTTGGCAGTACCACCGCAGTAGCGGCGGCTACGAATCAATGGTCGCACTTGTCATCTGGGTTACTTCAACGATGTAGTTGAAGCCGCAAGAGCCTACGACCGCACTGCCATCCGGCATCACGGTGAGTTTGCATCGTTGAATTTCCCGCGAAGCGATTACGAAAGTGCAGCCTAGCAATGATGAACAACATGAATGATTTAACTGAGGAACAAGTCCGAGCAAGTTTCGACCAGAAGCAATGCCTCGAACATGAAATGCTTTCGGAATGCGGCATTACGGAATACATCCCGATGTTCAGTCTGAACATTCGAGTATTGTCGTTCCTTCGCCGATACGGTCGTCCATACGCTCCGAGCACACTGCCCAAGGGGTATAGGCGACGAAAGATGGGGTACTGCTTCTACAACGCCTACAGTCTCATGCTGGATTCAACCTTGCCGGATAGCAAACGACCGCCGCTTACCTACGTCGAAGGCTTATCCGTGTCAGAAAATGGTACAGGGGGAATTCATGCGTGGTGCGTCGACGCAGACGGGCGGGTCATTGATCCGACGTGGCCGAATGCACAAGCCTACTTCGGCATTCCATTTCAAGTGCAATACGTTGCGAGGGCTTCACTTGAACGTAACTCGGTGTATAGCGTTTTGAACGACTACGATCGCGGGTATCCGCTGATGAAGGAGTTGTCCGAACAACCGCATCTATGGCTAGCGGCTTAGAGCCGCACCGGGTGTGCTGGTCTAATCCCGCCAGCCGCCCGGCATTCGTACTTGGGATCAAGGGATTCTGCTACTGCTGATGAACACCATGACGATTCGACAAAGTATCAAAGCGTTCCTACTTGCCTATGGGGTCAAGCCGCTGGCCGAGTTGTATTCAGAGGCGATGGAATGCCAAGTCAACATAGACCGGACCAAAGGCGAGCCGGACGGACGTGGCTTCAAGGATTCATCCGGCAAAAAATTCTGGCCGATCCGCATTCCGCACGATGCCCGAAGCAATCCGCACTGGCGAGACTACGACGGTTATTCGTTGACCGATTTCGCCGACAAAATCGGCATGACGGGATGGGACTTTGAAAACGTCTGTTCCCGTTGGGTCGCTTTCGACTTTGACGAACTCACGGGCACGGCTCACATTGGGTCCGGTATCTCAGCCGACGAAATCAAACGGCTACGTGAGAAGCTAGAGTTAGTGCCTTGGGTCCAGATTCAACGGTCAACCAGCGGCGGGGAAGGTCTACACGTCTACGTTTTCTTTGATACCCCCGTATCGACGGCTAATCACACCGAACACGCCGACCTAGGCCGCTACGTGCTTGGGCTGTTGTCCAAGGAATGCGGCTGTGATCTTTCCGACCCGGCCGACGTTGTTGGCGGCAATTTCTGGGTGTGGTCAAAGAATCAAAACGAACACAGTTTCGAGCGATTGAAGGAACGGACGGGTAGTCCCGTCATTCCCGACAACTGGCGAGACTCATTGCCGCCGCGAGCGGCGAGGGAAGTTACGCCCGTCACCGCTGGGGCCGGGCATCACAAGCTAGTTGATTGGCTGATTGCCAACGGCTTCACGGCGGTCTACGACCACGACGAAAAGCGCCTGCGAACGCACACAGCGGCATTGAAGGTTGCCCACGAATTGTTGGGTTTGCCGGGCGTATTCGAGACGGTTGCAACTGGCCGCAATAAAGCGGATCACAATTGCTTTGCCTATCCCCGGCTCAACGGATCTTGGTATGTCGTTCGTTACGGCGAAAATGTGACTGAGGGCGAAACGTGGCACAAAACTAAGAGCGGCCTACCCGCGTGCGTGCTGACCTTCCGCATCGGGTGGGATGAGGCTACAGCCAAGCTGGGGCTGTTGTGCAAGAAAGGTGCGTACTTCGTGCCGAGTTTTGACGTGCTGTCGAAACTGCTGAATCTCGTTGGAATGTCTTTTGAGTTGCCAGCGGTCAAACCGCGTGGTCTGTGGATTCGGAAGCAATCAAACGGCACGGTATCAATCGAAATGGATCATGGGCAGGATGATCCGAACGAAATCCCCGGCTGGTTTCGTCTGAATAAATGCCGCTGGGGTTGTGCCGTCGGTGAATGGAATGAATTAGAAGTCTCGGAAAACGTCACGGAAGCATTCGCCGAAGTGATCCGACGGACCAAGGCGAACGATGAGGGGGACGGTTGGTTTATCGTCGATATGCACGACGGCAAATGGGTCCACGTCAATCGTTCGGACGTAATCGACAGGCTCGCCACGCTTGGGGTGCCTTTCCAACGGGCATCGGCCATCCTTGGCAGTCTGCCATTCTGGACAATCGTAAATATCCCTTGCGGCGACGAATACCCGGCCGAACGGCAATGGAATCCGCACGCCGCACAATTTGCGTTCCCGATTGCGTCACAGCCAGGCGAAACCCCGACGTGGGACAAGGTATTGAATCATTGCGGTCAAGGTTTTGACGACGCTGTACTTGCCGATGAATGGTGCCAAGAGAATGGAATCGTTACGGGTGCCCAGTATCTACGGCTGTACGTTGCGGCAACCTTGTTCCGCTTTGACTTGCGGGTGCCGTATCTAGTGCTGTACAGCCCGAAAGAGGATACGGGTAAGTCAACTTTCTTCTATGCCTTGCGTCTGTTGTTCACCAAGGGATTCGTTGACCTTGCGAACGCCCTCACGAATCCGCAGGGATTCAACGGCGAATTGGCGGGGGCTGTATTCGGTTACGTTGAGGATACGGACCTTAGCAGCGTCGGCAAGCAAGCCCGAAGCCGTTTGCGACGTTGGGTAACGGACAAGGTTATCAGCATTCATGCCAAGGGCGGCACACCGTACACGCTGGATCATTTCATGCGTGCCGGACAGTCGTGCAACGAAACGAGCGAAGCCCCGATCTTTGATGGCGACACCCGTTGCATGGTCGCGGAAGTTCAGCCGTTGACGCAAGCCGAACGGATGGACACGCAAAATCTGGAAAGCGCCTTGAAGGCAGAGGCATCCTCGTTTCTGTACGCGATGCAAGAGCTAAGCAAGCGACTGCCGCCGAGCAAGCAACGGCTGTATCCGCCCGTTATCGAGACGGCGGCGAAGCGTGACGCTGCCCGCTCGCATCGTACCGAAATCAAAGACAAGTACGCCGCTGTTTTCGATGCCGTCGTGACCCTTGCCGACAACGGCAAGCTAGACGAACCGGCCGAGCGGGACGAATTGAATGAACTTGTTCGGTCGATTGATCCCCATTGCGAAGTGCCAGGAACAAGCGAAGGGTGGGCGGCTTGCTTTAAGAACATCGAGGCCCATCTAGACGATGGCGGCTACGACGTGACCCATTTCAAGCGGAACAAGGATGCCCACTCCCCGGCCCGTTGGCAAGTCGTCCCCAAGAGCCGCCTAGCGGCAATGGATTGCATGAACGGGTATCGCCAGTCGGATGGTCAACTGACCGCGTTCGACGGCGGGCAAGCGGCCTAGCCCGGTTGCCCGGTGCCCGGTGTGTTTTCCCGTCCGACCCTATACAGGCTCACACATACACATACACCCCTATTTTTCGCACACGACCCATAGATATATAAACAACTACGTCTAAGCCTGTGTGTGATCCCCTATTGCATGGGATGCAAAAACACACCGGGCACCGGGCACCGGGCAGGATTCCGAGAGCCGGGGGGTTTGAACAGCGTTCCCCGGTGGGAAATTCTGTTTGTCGCCCGCGAGTCGGCTTTTTCGGCCCCGACCCCGCAAATCCCGGCATATTCCCTACAACCGTCCCTGCCGAACAGACCCCTCTACGGCCGCATTACAGCCCGTTTAACGCTGTTTTGCCTCATTTTCGACACATTCCCCACCCCAGCGTCCGAGCCTCTTAAAACCCCATGTTAGAGGGGTCCGAAGTCTGCCAAATCGGCGGATTTGGGTGTAGTCGGGTGTAGCTCACTGGCCGAAAGCCTCGATTCCCCGGCCGAAACCGCTTAGATCAACGGTTTCAGAATCCGTTGGGGCCACGATCCGAGGGTTTCGCCGCGTCGGACGACCCCGCCGAGCCTGGAAAGGCTAGCCCCCAGGTCGCAATTCCCGATCCTGCCGGCCGTCCGGCATATCCGAGCCGGGTTGTGCCGGTTGATCCTTGGATTCTGGGGCCGATCCGCACACCCATAGGAATCGTGCTGACGCTGGCCCGTTGCCACTACGACCCGAGCACGCGGCGCCCTCGCTACAGACCTAACACTACAGCCCGCACAGCCAGGGCAATCAATGCTGCGACCACGTTAGCCAGGCGATCGCACACAACACCCATAATGCGAACACCCCATATGCTTGGCACCATTGATCCATGCGATAGGGCCGCACCAAGGATGATCGGCACAGATAGACCATGCCGTACGGCTGATCGTTCCTTGTGTGTTGGTTGTGCTGGTCGGTCTGAAAGAAGTGCTTGGGTGGCGGTGGGGTCAGAATGGTCGAATGACGTTGACCGATTGTAGGGGCAAAACCGAGGGCTCCTCTATCGCGGAAATTGGTCCGCACCAAAACCCGACCCGAGCGAACCACGTATCGTGGTCCGTTGGTTCCTAGTGGTCAGAGTGTGAAGCTATTCCGGCAAAATGGAAAAAGGAAACTGGCCGCTTGACGGTTTGCATGGGCATAGTTCAGCAGACGAGCAACTATACTGACGGGCTACAGCATGAGATTACTGGATTCACAGCCCACTACCTTGACCGAATTCCGCCGCTGGGCATCGCGAGCCATCACCTATTGCGAGCGGCACTTGGCCGACGATGGACGCGAAGCCGAACGGCTGTTTGCCCGGATCGTCAATCAGGCTAAACGCCATGCGTTGCGTTTGGGCCGTGATGACTTGGCAGATTCATTGCCCCATCGGCAAGTCAAATGTGCTGTCGATGCGATCCTACGCCTTCGCCAAGTCTTGCGTACTGAGCGTGAGCCGGTGGACGCAACATCCCCCATGACCCCGGCCGAAGTAGGCCAGCACTTGGGACGTTCGGTCAACACGGTGTTGGGCTGGATTCACTCTGGCGAGTTGCGGGCGGTCAATCTTGCGGATCGGCAGCGTAGTCGCCCGCGATATATCGTAGAGCCGGACGCACTGGCAGAATTCCAAAGACTTCGGCAAACACTGCCAGCGGTCCAGCGTCGGCGTAGACGGCGAGCTATCCGAGTTTGACGCGACCCTGTAGCCAGTCGCGAACATAGAACGCTACGCGATGTAGCGGCTCGATGAACACGCATTGCCGATAGACGCTCGCCATTGAGGGGCTTAGATGCCCCATGATATGGTCAACGGCAACTTGCTCGCCCGTCGCGGCGGCAATCGTCTCGAATGTACGCCTTAGCGAGTAGTGCGTATTCCCCGGACGGTAAATCTTGCATTCCTCAAGTAGCTTGCGGAATTCATGGCCGATTGCCGTTGTCGTCCAAGGCCGTTGATATTTGGTCATAAATACCGACTTGCGATCAACCTGGATCGCCTGCAAAGCTTCAATCGTTTCGGGCCACAATGGGCATAGACGTTCATTGCCAGTCTTGCGACGGGCGAACCTATGCCGCTTGTTTTCCAAATCGACAGCCGCCCACGGCAACGCAAGGCAATCCCCCGGTCCGAAAGCACAGTTGATGCCTAGATACAGCATCGCTTTCAACTGCGGATTCGCGGCGTTGAGAAGCGAGTTGATTTGCTCTGCCGAAAACATCCGGGCATCTTCGGCCCGCTTACGGGTAAAGATGCTCTTGCTTGGCGTACGCAACGGCTTTCGGTAGACGATGGGCTTGTCGACTAGCCCCGATTCGTTCGCATAGAGAAACACGGATCGTGCCCGCGACAACTCATTCTTGAGGGCGGTCGGTCCCCGGCCCTCTGCGAACTTGGCCCGAAGCCGCTCCAAGTCTCGCCGTTGAATGTCAGAAAGTGCCCGTCCGTCGCCGAGTATCTTCTTGATCCGGTTGCAGGTTACTTCGCATTCCTTGTAGGTGCGTTCCTGAATCTCGCCGGACGCGACAGAGCCTTTCTTGGACTCCAAAAACTCCGCAGTTAGGTCGCCTAACGTCACGAATTCCTGTCGGCTGCGGGGTTCCCGCCCGGCAAGTAGATCGTCCTTTTCATCGAGGTAGGTATTGAGGGCGGACCGCCAATCCTCTAACTTACCGAAGTAATGGGATTTGCCCCGAATCTTCTTAACCCATTGCCCCGACCCATAATGCGGGGTGAGTGGGAAATCCGCTGTTGGCTTGGTAACCTTGGCCATTTGCATACCCTCCATTTCAATAGTAGTCTGAAATTGAGGGTCCGGTGTAGAACCGGGTGTTTTGGAAAAAGAAGATTCGACGTAAGTCCTTTAGGCACCCCTAGCTCAATTGGATAGAGCATCGGTCTACGGAACCGAAGGTTAGAGGTTCGAGCCCTCTGGGGTGTATTTCTCTTCGCGTGCTGGCACGGCCGATGGTCCGCGTGGCTGGGGCTGCTCGCCCCGTTTTTGCCGCGGCGATTCTTCCGCCCCGTCGCGGAATTCTGTCGCCACGCCCCCTCACGGGCCGAATTCGACGTGCTCGGCGTCGCGGTCGCGGCATAAGTTGTCGAACGTGGCCACGGTTTCGGCCGAGCCAGTCGCCGCGGTTATATCACGCTGGAACTTCGCCTGGGCGCGGCGGAAATCGGCATGGCGCGCATGAAGGGCGTCAACGATTACTGGATCGAACTGCGTTCCCGAACAGTCGGTAATGACTTTCACCGCCTCGTCCACCGAGACCGATCGCCGGTAAACTCGGTCCGACGTCAATGCATCGAAAGCATCAGCCACCGCCACGATGCGTGCCGGCAGCGGAATGTTCAGGCCGGCTAGTTTATCTGGATAGCCCGTCCCGTCGAATCGCTCGTGATGGTGCCGGGCGATATCGGCCGCCATCTTCACGTACCCCGGATTCGCCAGGCGCGTGCCGGATTGCATTAAGATGTCTCCGCCGATCGTCGTGTGTTCGCTCATCACGGCAAACTCGCGCGCGGTCAGCCGGCCCGGCTTGCGCAGAATGGCGTCGTCGATGGCCACTTTGCCAATGTCGTGCAGCGGGCTGGCACGATACAAATGACGCAAAAAGCCTTCGTCGATCTGGTCGCTGTAAGGGCCCGCCGCGGCCAGTTGCTCGGCCAGCGCTTGCGTGTACCAACGAATACGTAGCAAGTGAGCCCCCGTCTCGGTGTCGCGGAAGCTGGTCAACGTCACGAGCGCAAAGCCGACAACCTCGCGCGTCTTCGCCGCGTCGCACAGCAGATCGTTGACCTGCTCCTTGTATACCATGTGCAGCCAGGCCCGCACCTTGGCAAGAATCTCCTGATGATCGAACGGCTTGGTGATGTAATCCATCGCGCCGACTTCGTAGGCAGCCAGCCGCGACTGCAATTCCGAGCGCGCTGACACCATCACGATCTTTGTATCGCGCAGCTCGGGCTGTTCGTGTAGCAACCGGCAGGTCTGATTGCCGTCGAGTCCTGGCATCACCACGTCGAGCAGCACTAGGTCGGGATGGAACTCGGGCGCCACGCGCAACGCCTCGACACCGTTTTCGACACACATCACGGTGTAGGTTTCGCCCAGCAACTTCTGCAGGATCATCCGATTGCTGGCGCTGTCGTCAACAGCCAAGATGCGATCATTGAGATGCATGAGAGTCTCCCTCGCTGCAGACGCGGCAGGCGGCGAAACTTTTACATCGGTATTCGGCCTGTCGAGAAAGTCCGGCGAGAAATGGACTAATGCTCCGCGTAATACAAACCTACTTCGAATTCCTGCGGATTCGTTGACGTGTCGATGGCTTTCCGGCGGGTATCAAAATCGTCAGGGTCCAGGTGCTACAAGCGCTCGCAGCATGTAATCCTGCCCGGGAAGTAAGACCAAAAGTGATCGAGGCGCAGCCGCGCTGGTCGACCTTAAGGCATTCCATATCGACCGAAGGTAACAGCCGTAAGGGGCATGCCGTCGAAGACCGTAATTATTTACCGCCGACCAAGACCAACCCTTAGCGACGGAGCATCGAGAACACACCACCTCACGGAATACCGCCCGGTCGATCGCTCCTTACAGAAAAACTCTGCCGATCGCTCTCGTGTTATCGCATCCTGCCGGACGGAAACGGCATCGACCGTGTTTCTCGAGTACAGGCGTAAGGCCCCTCGAAGCAGCCGGTACTTGCTGATGTAGTCAGCCAGCCGTCAAACGGCACACCGAGTCCGAGGGATCAGCCATGTGGATCGTGCAATTAGCCTTGAAGCATCGCTACACATTCGTCGTCATGGCGATCCTGATCGTCGTGTTGGGCGCGACCGCGATCAGCCAAATGCGAACCGATATTTTTCCCGAGATCGACATCCCGGTCGTGACCGTGATCTGGACCTACAAGGGAATGGAAACGAGCGAAGTCGAGCGCCGCATTACGACCTACTCCGAGTATGCCATCACGTCGAATGTCAACGACATAAAACGCGTCGAATCGCAAACGCTTAACGGTGTCGCCGTGATCCGCATTCATTTTCATGCAGGCGTCGACATTGGCACGGCGCTGTCGCAGGTCACGTCGACCGTGCAATCGATTCGCGCCCTGATGCCGCCGGGCATTCAGCCCCCCGTGGTCGTCCGTTTCAACGCGTCTAGCGTGCCCATCGTGCAAATCGGCCTCAGTAGCAATCGGATGTCCGAGGAAGAGGTCTACGACTACGGCCTGTACATTCTGCGAACTCAGCTTTCGACCGTGCAGGGCCTGACCATGCCGACGCCGTACGGCGGTCGCGAGCGCCAGGTGATGGTCGACATCGATCCACAGCTCTTGCAGGCGAAAGGGATCTCGCCGAAGGAGGTCGCCGATGCGATCAACGCCTATAACCTGGCGTTCCCGACCGGCGTGGCGCGCATCGATACCCACGAGTATCCGGTGACGCTCAATAACACGCCGGTGACGCCCGATCGGTTCAACGACATTCCGATCAAGGTCGTCAACGGCGCCACGGTTTACATGCGCGACGTGGCCCAGGTGCGCGACGGCAGCACTTCGCAAACCACGATCGTCCGCCGCAACGGCAGCCGCGGGGCGCTAGTGACGCTGCTGAAGAATGGTAACGCTTCGACTTTGGATATCGTGAACCAGGTAAAGCGATTGATGCCGGAGATCCAGGCCGCGGCGCCGTCGGACTTGCGCATCGAGTTGCTTTTCGATCAATCGCTGTTCGTTACGGCCGCCATCGAGGGTGTCGTGACCGAAAGCATCATCGCCGGGCTACTCACCGCCACGATGATCCTAGTCTTCCTGGGAAGTTGGCGCAGCACGTTGATCGTGGCCGTGTCGATTCCGCTGGCGATCATTAGCTCGATCGTCATGCTCTTTCTGCTGGGGCATTCACTGAACGTAATGACCCTTGGTGGGTTGGCGCTGGCCGTGGGCATTCTGGTCGATGACGCCACGGTCGAGATCGAGAACATTCATCGCAACCTGGCCATGGGCAAGCCGCTACGACAGGCGATTCTGGACGGGGCCATGCAAATCGCTGGCCCGACCTTCGTCTCGACGTTGACGATCAGCATCGTGTTCGTGTCGGTGCTGTTCCTGGACGGCCCGCCAAAGTACCTATTCACGCCGCTGGCGCTGGCCGTGGCTTTTGCCATGCTCGCGTCTTACCTGCTGTCGCGAACGATCGTGCCCACGATGGTCGATTACCTGCTGCCCGCGGAAATCGCGCACGGGCATGACGCGGCAAGCGGACGCTTCGCCCGCCTGCACCAGTCGTTCGAGCGCCGCTTCGAGCAATTACGCAATGCGTACGTGGCGCTATTGGACTGGAATCTGCGGCACTACCGCGTTGTATTTCTGGCCTTCGCCGCGATTGTGACGAGTGGACTACTGGTGTTGCCCTGGGTGGGGCGCGACTTCTTCCCCACGGTCGACACCGGACAGTTTCGTCTGCACGTGCGGGCGCCGGCTGGCACACGCGTCGAGCAGACGGAGCACTATTTCAGCCAGGTCGAGGCTTCGATCCGGGAACTCATTCCCGCGCACGAGGTCGACCTGGTGCTCGATAACATTGGCCTGCCAAATCGCACCTATGCGATGGCCTTCGGCGATAGCGCCACGACGGGCATGGCCGATGGCGAAATCCTCGTCGCGCTCAACCATCATCACGCGCGTTCGACGCAGCAGTACATCGCCGATTTGCGGCGCGAGTTGCCCGGCCGGTTTCCGCATCTGACATTCTTCTTTCAGCCGGCCGACATCGTCAGCCAGATCTTGAATTTCGGCATGCCAGCCCCCATCGATATCCAGATCGCAGGATTGAATCGACAAGAGAATTATGCGATGGCCACGGAAATCGCCCAGCGAGTCAAGCAGATCGCCGGTGTGCAGGACGTCCACCTGCACCAGGTGATGAACGTGCCGAAGCTACACGTCGAAGTTGACTAGACGCGGGCTCGCGAGCTGGGGCTCACTCAGCAGGACGTGGCAAACAGCGTGCTGGTTTCGCTCTCGGGCAGCGGGCAAGTGCAGCCCAATTACTGGGTCGATCCGAACATGGGCATCTCGTACCTGGTCGAGACGCGCACACCGACCTACAAGCTCGACAACGTCGACGCGATTAACCGGCTGCCGCTGATCTCGCGCAGCGAGACGGGCGTGCAACTACTGGCCAACGTCGCGCGAGTCGAGCGCGGCGTCACGCCCGAGGCCGCCAATCATGTGAACGTGCAACCCGCCTTCGATGTGTACGCCAACGTGCAGGGGCGCGACCTCGGTAGCGTGGCCAGCGATATCAATCGCTTGCTGGCCGAGTATCAGGCCAAGCTCGCGCCGGGCAACACGATCACGATGCGCGGCCAGGTCGAAAGCATGGAATCCGCATTCCTTCGACTGGGACTGGGGCTGGTCTTTGCCGCCGTGCTGGTCTATCTGCTGATGGTGGTCAATTTCCAAAGCTGGCTTGACCCGTTCATCATCATCACGGCTCTGCCCGGCGCGTTCGTAGGCATCGTGTGGTCGCTCTACTTGTGGCAAACCACGTTTAGCGTGCCCGCCCTGATGGGGGCGATCATGTCGATCGGTGTCGCTACGGCCAATAGCATCTTGATCGTGACCTTCGCCAATGGGCAGAGTGAAGAAGGAAAATCGTCCTTCGACGCAGCCATCGAGGCCGGCCGCACCCGCATGCGCCCCGTGCTGATGACCGCCGCGGCCATGATCATCGGCATGCTGCCGATGTCGCTCGGGCTAGGCGAAGGGGGAGAGCAGAATGCCCCGTTGGGGCGGGCCGTGATCGGCGGATTGCTAGTCGCGACGGCCACGACCCTGCTGTTTGTGCCCGTGGTGTACAGCCGCTTGCGTCGTCGATCCGTCGCGCCCTCGGCGATTGCAGGCGAGCTTTCGCAAGACGTGTAAGAGCTGCCGCAGCGGCCGGTATCCCATTTAGCAGGCAGAAAAGTCACCCGCGACGAAGGAATCGAATCATGTCCGCCGACAGCTTGATTCTGGCCCCTTACGAATTGCAAAGAGCCGCGCACCCGGCCGAAACGACAAGCCGTATGCACATCGGTGCGAGCCAGCAATTGGCGACGCCAGCGTGCGACTCGTCCGACGAGGGCCGTTCGACCGGCACGCCAAACCGGGGCGCGTGGAAATGGGGCACTGCCGTGCTATTTGCTGCCGTCGCCGTCGCGACCTATCTAGCTCCTTGGCAATCGCGAGCTAATCAGGAAGACGCTACTTCCGCGATGCATCAAGCTGACGCGCCGCGCAGCGTCGCGGTCGATCACCCCACGGTCGCCGGCGGTTCAAGCGTCACATTGCCGGCCACGATTCGCCCGTGGCAAACTGCGACGTTGCACGCGCGGGTCAGTGGCTATCTGGCCGCCTGGCATCATGACCTGGGCGAACACGTAGAAAGCGGTGACCTGTTGGCCCAGATCGACACACCTGAGCTCGATCAGGAACTGGCCGAGGGGCGGGCGCTGGTGCGCGAGGCCGTGGCCGCCACCGTGCAGGCCCAGGCCGAGCGCGTCGAAGCGGAAGCCGATCTGAAAGTGGCCGAGGCCCAACTAGTTAAAGTTCGCGCGGAAGTGGAACTATCGCAAGGACAGTTCGCCCGCCGCAAGCTATTGCTGGAGAAACGTGCCGTATCGCAAGAAGAGCACGACACATTTCAGCGTGACCTGTCGGTTCGCAACGCGGACTTGGTGGCCGCTGAATCCGACGTCGCCCGCCGCCGCGCCAATCTGCAAACGCGCACCGCGATCATCCAGGCTCGCGAAGCTACGGAAAAGAGCCGCCAATCGAACGTCGACCGCTTGAATGAGCTACAGATCTTCAAACGCATCGTCGCCCCGTTCGACGGCGTGGTCACGCGTCGCGCGGCCGAGGTCGGCATGTTGGTAACCGCCGGGGAGGAGCCGCTGTTCGTCGTAGAGGACATGAGCCGTGTGCGTGTGCAAGTAAACGTGCCACAAGCTTACTCTGTGCAAACGATCATCGGCGCCGACGCCACGGTCAGCCTGCCGGAGGCCGCGACCGCGGCCGTGCGAGCCAAGATCACGCGCATTACAAATTCCGTCGACGTGCAAAGCCGTACGATGCTCGCAGAGGTCGAACTCGACAACGTCAACCTGCATTTTCAGCCGGGCAGCTACGCGCAGGTCGCTTTGCAGACTCGCAGTAACGACGGTTGGACCATACCCACGAACACGATCCAGATGCGCGTCGAAGGGCCACACGTCGCCGTGGTCGACGAGCGGAATCAAATCCAGGTCAAACCCGTCACCTTGGGGCGTGACCTGGGGACACGGGTCGTGGCGATCGACGGGATTCACGGCGACGAACGCCTGGTCATCAATCCCAGTGACGACCTGGTCCGTGGTCTCCGCGTCAAAGTGGCCGAGCCGCATGAGGCGGTTCGCGAGATCGCGCAGCGCTAGAACTTTTACGAAGCGTCCTGTCATGTTAACCCACCTGAAACTCCATGAACTCCCCGCTTGCCCTCGTCCCTTGCCCCCCTGCGGCGTATTATGGGGGGCGATGCGGGGCTGGCGGACCGCAACGAGAAGATCGGCGGCTGCGAATGGAACATTCAGGTGCGATCATGTCCGCGGACGACTCACCGCTCACCCGAGCGAGCCTGCTGGTACAACTGCGAGACGGGGCCAACGAAGAGGCGTGGCGCGAATTCACCAATCTGTACGCGCCAGTGATCTACGGGTTTGCCCGCAAGCGTGGGTTGCAGGATGCCGACGCGGCGGACCTGATGCAGGACGTGCTGCGATCAATCTCGGCGGCCATTTCGCGGCTGGATTACGATCGCGGCCGCGGCACGTTTCGCGGTTGGCTGTTCACGGTGACGCGCAACAAGATTTACAACTTCCTCTCGGCGCGGCGCATCCGGCCGCAAGGAACCGGCGACTCCTCCACGAATCGGCTGCTGGCATCGCATCCGGAAACGGACGACAGCCCCGATGTTTGGGAGACGGAGTATCAGCGCCGCCTGGCGTCGCTGGCGATGGATCACATCAAGCACGAATTTCAGGAGAACACGTGGCGCGCGTTCTGGCTGGCCGCCGTCGAGGGCGTGCCGGTCGCCGATGTGGCGCAACAGGTGGGTATGACGGCCGGCGCAATCTACGTCGCCAAGAGTCGGGTGCTGGCCCGACTGAAAGAGGAAGTCGAACAGATGCGCCGGCAGGAGGATGATTGACATGACTGACAACAATAATAATTCCTGTCCTGAATCGAACGAACTGCATCAATTGCTCGACGGCTCGTTGTCCAGCGACCGGCTGACCGAATGCACGCGGCACATGGACACCTGCGGCTGCTGCCAGGCCAAGCTGGAGAACATGGCCACCGGAGGTTCGAACCTCACGGACGTCGTGCGCCGACATGCGGATGACGAACCGCTCGCCACGTCGGCCTATTGGCCGGCGCTCAATGTCACACAGCGCAGCGCGCAGAGTGCAGCGTCGGGCGCTGTGATGACCCCGGGGCAACTGGCCGCCACAACGCCGGTGCCGGTCGCGCGATCGCGCGAGTTGTCGTTGGCGTTTCTGCAGCCGGCTAGCGACGCTGCTTACCTCGGCCGGCTGGCGCACTTCGACGTGATGCGCATCCTGGGGCGCGGCGGCATGGGTGTCGTGCTCGAGGCATTCGACTCGCGCCTGCAGCGCAACGTGGCGCTCAAGGTGCTTGATCCCGACTTGGTGGGAGACGAAACGTCGCGCCTGCGCTTCTGCCGCGAGGCGCGGGCCGCGGCCTCGATCACACATGAAAACGTCGTAGCCGTCCACCAGGTCGAAAAATCCGGCGACGAAGGCCTGCCTTATCTGGTGATGCAATTGATCGCGGGCGAATCGCTCGAGCAGCGGTTGGCGCGCGAGAAGCAACTTCCATTTCGCGAGGTCGTGCGGATCGGCATGCAAGCCGCGCAAGGGCTCGCCGCGGCCCATGCGCAAGGTTTGATCCATCGCGATATCAAGCCGGGCAACATCCTCCTCGAAGCGCCTCTGGATCGCGTCAAGCTGACTGACTTTGGCCTGGCTCGTGTCGTCGAAGATGTCCGGCTCACCCACACAGGCTTCGTGCCCGGCACGCCGCTATACATGGCGCCGGAGCAAGCGATGGGGGAACCGACCGATGCGCGCTCGGACATTTTCAGCCTGGGTGCCGTGCTATACGAAATGTGCGCCGGTCAGCCGCCGTTCCCCGGTAATTCGTCGCTGGCGATCCTGAAGCAGATTGTCGAGACCAAGCATCGGCCTCTGCGCGAACTGAACCCGTCGATCCCCAAATGGCTGGCCGACACGATCGATCGTTTGTTGGCGAAAAAGCCCGACGACCGGATCCAATCGGCGGCGCACCTGGCAGAACTGTTCGAGTTCGAATGGGCTGTGATGAAGACGTCTTCGGAGGACGTACCGACCGTCTGCAAGATCGAAGCGCGGCGCCGCGCCGGGCGAAATTTGCTGATCGCCACAGGCATTGGTGCTGCGTTTCTGGCTTTTGGATTGCTGGCTGGCATGTTCTTAGCTGGCCGGCCGAAAGCTACGCCGCATGCTATCGCCAGTGCCGAGCCAGTCGCCGTGCTCAGCGCGAATGCCGGCGCCGTGTGGTCCGTCTCGTTTGATCCTCAAAGTGATATCGTGGCGATGGCCGTTGAAGATGGCACAGTCCGCTTGTGGGACGTGCCGACGCAAAGCATCAAGGCCACGATCAATGCCCATCGCGGCAACATTTGGGCCAGCCGATTTTCTCCGGACGGAAGCCTACTGGCTACGTCAGGGGACGATGGGCTAATCAAGCTCTGGAAAACCTCGCAGCCCGAAGCGGTCAAGACCTTTACCAATCGCAGCGCCGTGCGCGGACTGACCTTTGCGCCGGACGGGCAGTCGTTGCTCGGCGGCGATCGCGAAGGCGGATTGCGTTCGTGGCTGCTGGATGCCACGGAACCGAATGCCGAGACACAACAGCCCGGCGCCGTGTATACCGTGGCGATTTCGCCGGACGGCGCGACGCTGGCCACCGGTGGCAGCGACAAGATAGTGCGCCTGTGGAATGCAAAAACCCTGACCCAGAAGCTGCCACTGGAAGGTCACGCTGGTCCCGTTTACGGCGCCAGCTTTTCACCGGATGGACGCCGCCTGGCGTCGGTCGGCTGGGACAAGACGGTGCGCATCTGGGATCCGGCCAGTGGGCAGGCAATCAACTCATGGTCCGGCCACGACGGCGATATCTGGTCCGTAGCCTATTCGCCCGACGGCCAGAAGCTGCTTACCGGCGGCACCGACGGCGCGCTCAAGCTGTGGGATCCCCAATCGGGCGAGTTGCTCGAGACGTTCCTCGGCCACAAGACCGGCATCCACACCGTGGCCTTCAATCACGACGGTACGCTGGTCGCATCCGGCGGACGCGACGGGGCCGTACGTATTTGGCAGGTCGAATAAGGCCGAACAGGTTATCGGCTATCGTCGGACCTTCGAGCGTTTGCCGCCACGCACTGCGCCATTGCGCGCGAATAGCGAGAGTGCCTTCAGATCCGCGACTTCGGCCATGCCGGCCGCGGCCAGCTCGCGCCCCGAGATATAACGCCCGGGCCGAATCCAGCGGCTCATTTCCTCGTCCGAGACGTTGAACAGTCGGGCCAGCACCTCGTCCATTTCGGTTTCCAACTGCCCGAAGTGGCGCGCCCATTCGGCTGCTTCGGCCAGCCCGACGTGTTCTTCGCTTTGCCACTTCATGGGATGGAACAACAGCACGCTGTACGGCGTCACGATGCGGCGATAGCAAGCCGCGAACGGCCACAGCGCGGCGGACGAGCATTCGCCGGTGACAATGCCTGTAGCGCGGATGCCGCGCAGCAGAATCAACGACATGAGCGCCAAGCCCGAGTAGGGGCTGCCGCCCGGCGAATCGATGAACAACGTGCATTCGCCCCCCGGCGGCACGTCGAGCAAACGGCTGCTGAGTTCGTTTTCCGAGTCGGTCAGATCGCCGACCATCGCGATTTCGATCGTCTCACCATGATCCATGGATTGTGTGCCTTTAATGCCCGCTCATCGCCGGGGCGATGCAACTGGAAGAAATGAAACCCGCAGCGGCCGAACGTCCGAGTACGGCGCGAGGACCCGAGTTCCGCATGGCCCGTGAAGGCCGAAATTTCCCGCGTTTTGTGAACGAAATCCCTATATACAGATATATCTTGCGCTAACGTGCCTCACAAGCGAAAAGGAGAGGCCAGCCCCTCTGCAGAGGCGCATGTCACCAAGCCTACGGCGCATTCTCGTCCACGGGTCGTTCGCGCAGCCGAATCTCACCTTGGCAGCAGTCGCAGGTCTTCAATTCGTACATGGGGATCGCGCATATGTCGCACCAATAGTCCAACTCGTACTTTCGGCCCTGCCGGATCGCGTACCAGCGCACAATCTGCACAGCCGGCGTTTTGTCGTAGTGACGAACCTCGAGCTCGACTTCGCTTTGCCGCAAGCGCGGGTCGAGCCAGAAGCCACGGCTGCGAAAATCCTTCACAATCGGTACGAGCCGACCATCCTTGGTTTCGAGCGCGATCTGCGTCTCGGCCGCATCCGCGTCGGACTCGATCTTGTGCAGCCGGGCCAGCGCCTCGCCCATCCATACGAGCCGCCCCTGTAACATCTGCACCGTATAGGCCGGGGCACTCTTGGCAGAGTCTCTATCGGGAGCGCCGGCAACCGGAGTGTCCGTTGCGGCCGCGGGCTTGTCCGCTACCGGGGCCGGGCTTGCGTTCTCGTCACCCCGCGTAGTCGTTACCCATAACGCCGTCGCGACGCATAGCGCGGCCGTTCCGGTCGATAACACGACGACCAGCATCCAGTGGTACCAACATCGGGAACGCATCGTCATACTCGGATCTCTCGACGAATCGTCACCACGATTCCTGAAGCGCACTTATTCCGCCGCATGACCGACAACGATGAATTGCAGCAACTTGCTCTCTTTTTGATCATCGCTGCTGCCAGT
Organism: Pirellulales bacterium; assembly: GCA_036499395.1. NCBI lineage: Bacteria > Pseudomonadati > Planctomycetota > Planctomycetia > Pirellulales > Pirellulales bacterium. The sequence continues at coordinate 9,358 of DASYDW010000095.1, read as the reverse complement.
GGTCGTCGTCGCTTTGACGATTACGCTCCACAATTCACCCGCATCCTCATGCACCATGGCCGGAACTTTTTCAGGTTCCAAATCAGGCGACAGCGCCCGCAGCGGCATAATGGCCGGATGGGTCGTTTCGGCAGCGTCACGGCTGAATTTATACAGCCCTTCCATTTCGAGTTTGGCCGGGTCCTTATCCTCACGGGCCGGCGAGAGAAGCAGAAAGTCGCGTGTTTCCGAGGTGCCCACATGGTTGCCGTCGACCGGTTGCAGACCGTAACGCAACGTATAGACGCCAGCCGCAATCTCTTGATTGCGGAAATCGGTGATCTTGCGCGGGAAGCGGATCACGCCCACCAGTTGCCCCGGCTCGAAGGGGTACAGCACCGTGTCCGACGGCGCGAAATCGGTCTGCACCGGCACGGCGTTACGCAGCCAGATTTCGCACAGCGTGCGCTTGCCGTTTGTCACCTTCGTGGCCTTCGGCGCCATCAGCTTGCCAATCTCGGCCCCCACCTCGTCCGGCAATGCCTGCTCGGCTGCCGCCGCCTTGTAATCGTCCGCCGCGCGCGAGGAACTTACCAGCAAGCAGCAAACTCCCAGCGTCGCCAAAAACCCAGAAAGCTTCATCACAGCTAAATCTCCACGACGAGGGGGGCGTACGAATCGAAACCAGAACCGGCGAACAAGCCGTCAATTATAGGCCGTGAAACGACGCCGGATATGCCCCTGGTATGTGCCCGGACGGACAGCTTCCAGTCATGAATCGACCCGCCCAGACGGGTCGCCAAACTGCCGCGCAAAGCACCCACGAACAGGCGCGACGGCCACCGCGCTCGACAGGTCGAGCCGTATTTAGAATGTCGCCAAATAGGCACTGCGCGTCAGCGGCGACGACCACTGGGCGCCCAGGCCGCGCCCGGTGAACGACGCATCGACTGTGTACGCCGGAGCTGCGTTCTCGACCACGGTCAACGGCGGATAGAACGTCTTTTCGTTCGAGCAGACACAATCAGTCGTGCCCAGCTTGCGCGTCACGACTTGAATCTCCTTGCCCGCCTGCAGCCGCGCGACCATATCCACATGATCGATCGACAGGTCGATCGGCATTGCCGCGATCCGCACCACGTCACCGGCAACCTGGCCGGCACGCTCGCGCGCGAACGAGGCCAACGCCTGCTGCTGATCGGGCGTGGCCGATTCGTCGACCAGGATCACCGAACGAATCGGCTCGGGATGGATTACGACACCGCTGCCGAAGCCAAGCGTGTCCTTGGCCCGGACGGTCATCACCACTTTCAGTCCTGTCAGGTCCACTCCCTGATAGCTGCCGGAATCAATGCTCCAGGCCAGGATTGCCTGGTTCCCGGTGAGGCCAACTTGCGAGTTGGCAAAGCAGGGGCCGGTGTAGACGTCGCAGGTGCGCATCTCGACATAGTCCCCACGGATCTCTGCCGCGCACAGACCAGCCGCCAAACTGAACAACACGATGCTCGACAGACCGCAGAGGCGCAGCATGGTCGGCTCTCCTAAACGAATCGACAAGGATTTGTTGCGTAAGAAAATCGCGGCTCTCCACCACCAGCACGATCATCGCCACGCGCGGCAAATAGCTACCAGGAGAGTGCGATCGATGGACATTCGAGTCACGACCGCATTCTACCCCCCGCGCGGCGAACGGTCCAGAAAGACTGCCCGCACACAGCTAGCCCCGACCCACCGCCCGAAAGGACGGCAAAACGTCCGCTCTGCTGGCTCGAATCACGCCATGCGTCAGCAGTTCTTAGACATCGGGAATACATGATTGTTACACATCAGCCACTGCGGCCATTTCCCCGGCGCGGTAAACTGTGCGAACGAGCGGGCCTTGGCGAACGTTTTCAATCTCGGCCCGCGCTACCCTTATTGGAACAGGGGCAGTCGTTATGAAGTTAGTTGTGCCATCTCGCGCATGGCGTTGGACGTGCCGGATATCGGCAGCTAGCGTCATTGCGTGGAATCTCTTCGCCGCCGTGGGCGTGCGCTCGACCTTTGCGCAGGATTCGTCCGAAAAGCAGGAATCGCCTGAGGACGAGGACGAAGCACCGGCCACGATCGAATTTCCCACGACTTGGATCAACAGCGATCCAATCTCGGCCGCGTCGCTGCGCGGCAAGGCGGTGCTCTTGTACTTCTTCGAAGAGAACTGCCCGAACTGCCGCGCCCGCTGGCCATCGATCATGGAAAAGGCGCACAAGTATGACAACGAGCCGATCTTGTTTGTCGCGGTGAATTCAGGCTCTCCCAAGCAAGACGTCGAGGTCTACGCCCGCGCCGTGAATCTCACCTGGCCGATCATCGTCGATCTGGATCGATCGCTCGAACAGAAGGCCGACCTTGGCGAGATCAGCTTGCAGAATGTTATGCAAGTGGCATACGTCACGGCCGAAGGGGATCTACGGCCGGGCTCGTGGTCCGATCTGGACGACACGATCGAACGCGCACTGACCGGCGCGAAGTGGAATGTCGATCCTGTGAACATGCCCGACGATTTGATGCCCGCCTGGCGACATCTGGAATTCTGTCAATTTGCCGAGGCGCGTCCGACAATCGCCAAGGCGCTCACGTCGCGCAAGCCCGAGACTAAGGCCGCGGCGCAGAAGCTGTCCGACTTCGTCACCAAGCGCAGCGAGCGCGATCTAAAGGCCGCCGAAAAAAGTCTCACGGCCGGCAACAAGTTGCGTGCCTACGAGCGCTATGTCGCCGTGGCCGACAGGTTTGCCGGCTACACGGCCGGCGACAAAGCGGCCGCCGCCCGTCGTGATCTGGCAAAGGATCCAGCGCTGCGCAAGGAGATCGCGGCAATGAAGCAATTCGACAAGCAGCGCGAACTGGCCAATTCGCCAAAGCCGGTCGTGCGCGAAAAAGCCCGCGCCGCCATCCAAAAGATCATCGACGATCAACCAACCAGCGAAGCAGCCCGCCGCGGTCGCGAACTGTTGCACAAGAAGTAACGCACAGGTGGCGAAGAATTCACCACGGAGACTCGGAGGCACGGAGCAAAGGAAGATCTGGAAGACAACGGACCATTAATCACGAATACTACGATTCACACGAATAACAGAGGATGAGTCACACCATCCCGGTTTTTTTATTCGTGTCTTCTCTGTGACTCAGTGCCTCCGTGGTGATTCTTCTCTCATCGCTCCATCTTGATTTCCCACTTCGTGGGGCGACCGGGGAGCGGCGTTAGCGTGATCGTGGCGGTCCCGTCTTGCAGTTGATACTCAAACGGCTTACCCGTGATCGGGTCATCCGGAATCGGCACCTCGGTCACATCGCTGAGCTTCTCGGGCAGTCGGCCGTTGTGGCTGGCTCCATAAATCCGTAGTGCTTCGACGATGCGGAGCAGGGCGAACTCGCGATCAAGACGGGTGTTGGCGGCTGACGCCGCCGCGACAGCCGGCACTAGCAGCTTTTCTAGCAGTCGTGCCGGGTTACGCTGCTGACCTTCCATGATCTCAGCCTGCTCGGCGAGTAGTCGGTCAATGCCGTCGGCATAGGGAACGAACATCCATTCGAACAACGAGTCACGGTGATCTTCGAAAGATGTGACCATGTCGACGAAGATGACCTGAGCTGCGGGCATCGCGTCAACTTTTTTGGCCGCCATACCTCGGTCGAGTAACGCTTGTTTGGCGTTCGGATAATCGCGCAAGCTGGCTTCCAGCAACTCGTCGGCAGAACCGACGTCTTGGTTCGCCTCTTTGGCATACTTCGCCTGGCGCCGCCAGAATCCGCTCAGCGCCTGCCGCCACTCGTCCGGGCTGCGCTGGGCATCCAGGTCACGGACCTCGGGGAACAAGGTCGTGGCTCCATACATTTCGGCCTCGATCCCTCGGCGCATGTCGATCATCGGCCGCGGAAGCATCGTCAGCGCCCAGTACAAGTTCGGCGCGTCAGGCTGCTCGACAAACGTTTGCAACTGACCGACCGTGATGCCGCAAATCGCAATGCCGACCAGCCCGTTGACCAGCGTCTCACCTTCGGCGACGTTGCGTCCCAATGCCAAGGACGACTGAAAACACTTCATCGCCTCGTCATACTCATGGCGTGCGATATGAATCCGCGCACTTGTTCCGAGAAAGCGGGCGAATTGCCGTGTCTGCTGGACCTCGGGCAGAAGCAATTCGAAGAAGTTTTCCTCGCGCACCGGTAACTGCCAGTCGCAATGTTCACAACGCGCCGCTCGATCGAGCATTTTTTCGATCGCCTGCGTTGGCATCTCGATATCGTCCTTACGCAAGTCGGCCAGAGGCAATTCGCGCCAGTTTTCGATCTTTTCGATCAACTCGCGATTGCCGAAGACGCCGATGTGTTCGGCCGTGACTTTGCCGTAATACACCGCGGCATTGCCATCGATGCGGCGGCCAAACTCGGGCAGCAATTGATACTTCAGCGACGGGCGCGGCGCTGCCATCGGGTGGATCGTCAGCTTGATGGGCGGCGTTGGTGGGGGCGGGTCATCAGCGCGGGCCGCGTCCATCGTGCAGCTCAATAGCGCGACAACGAGAAAGAAAACCGCAGAAAGCGATGCCGTGCAACGAATCATGACTTGGCCCCTGGAACGGAGGAATGAGAGCTGGGACGACGATTGGAACGGGCGGACGTATCGATCTCGTCCAGGATTTCGCGAAACGAACGGACCGAAAACACATCCTCGCCTTCGTCAATGGGTTGCGAATCCGGCAGGGAGGGGCTGGTTTGCGCCAGCCAATCGGAGCCCGACAGATCATCCGCTAAACGTCGCTGTCGGAGAATCGTCCAGGTGCCGGCCGGCGCGGCGCCGTCTTGCACGTCGGTCAGAACCGGATCACGGACAACCGGAATAGGACGCGTGGGCGCCTGTCCGACTTGTTCAGCGAGTGGATCGGCGTGACCCACGAGCATCAATAACAGCGTCGCGGCTACTCCGGTCATAACCGCCGACGAAGCAGGCCAGAACCAGGCGGGCATCAGCACCGATCGCGCGCGCAAATCACGGCCTTCGACCGACGCCTGCCCTGCCAAGAACATCAACCGATCCCGATCGAGCTGCGCGGCGCTAGGACGCAGCTGCGCTAGCGCCGCCTCGAACGATTGCAGCTCGGTCGGCAAGTGTTGCAACCCATCGGCCGGTACTTCGGCCGGACGATCAACCGGATTTATCTCTTTCGATTCATCTCGGTCGTGCATGGTATTTCCCTTTCCCTCAGCGCGGTCAGCCCGGCCACGTAGCGGCGATGCGCGGAACTGACCGAGGTCTCGGTCACTTCCGCAATTTGTTCGAACGACAGTCCGCCCCAGAGTCGCAATACAATCGTTTCTCGTTGTTCAAGTGCCAGCGCGGCCAGTGCCAGTGCGGCCGCCTGCGCATCGAGTGCCTCGTCAGGCAATTCGACGAACCACGGCGACGATTGCCGCGCGGCCACCGCTTCGTGACGGGCACGACGCGATTCGCTGCGCGAGGCGCTGATCGCCGTGTTGCGTACGACCCGAAATAGCCAGCCCACGATGTTCTCCGGCAACTGCTTTTCGCGGATCAGTCGCACGAGCGACTCCTGCACCACGTCCTCAGGCGCGCGGCACCATTGCCGAGCGTACAGCACGAGCGCAGCGCCGTACTCGTCGAGCAATTGCCTCAGCGGTTCCGGCCCGAGCATGGCTATCAGAGACCTGGGGACTTCGCGAATCGGGTGGCGATCAAGTCGTATCGGGCGACTGTTCCCAATCAAAGACGCCGCCCAACGACCATTTTCCCACGCTGCGGGAAGGATTTCACCACATAGCCGCCAAGGCACAGCGATGAAGAAAGATCTAGACGGCAAAAGCCGAGAAAGCACGAACTAGCGAATGGCACCGGAGTTCCGGCGATTCCACTCAGTGCCTTCGCGGTGAGCTCGTCAGCAAAGTACTCACCCCGGCGGCCAGGCGAGCGAACGGCCCCCCAAAACGTGCAGGTGGAGATGGTCGACCGATTGGCCGGCGTCGGGACCGCAATTGATGATCACGCGATATCCGCCCGTCAGTTTCACATCGTGGGCCACACGTCGCGCCACCAGCAACAAATGGCCGGCCAGTTGCGCGTCAGCGTCGGAAAGCTCGTTCAGCGACGGAATCTCGCGCTTCGGGATCACCAGGATGTGCGTGGGTGCCTGGGGCGAGATATCGCGAAAGGCCAGGCATTGATCATCCTGATAAATAATGTCCGCCGGAATCTCGCCGTCGATGATCTTTTTGAAAATGGTCTTCGACATAGCTTCTGAGCCTCGCGACCGAGATGGTGTGATTGCCCTAGTGTTTGGCATTCCGCATGACACCGTTCGACTTGCACCGTCGAATGGCATTCATCAGCGACGAAACATTCCGCAGCGAGTGTGATTCCCTCGCACTAGCCTGCAGCGCCAGCCAGGGTCTTCGACACCGAAAGAAACCCTCGCCGCACGTCAGGCTGGTGTGCCCTACGATGCGACCTGATTGAGCAGGATGCCCGATTCGGGCAGCAGGATCGGAATCCGATCGACGACCCGATAGGCCACGGTGCGATCCTGCCGCACGAGCGCTGCCGCCAACTGTTCGGTGATAGCTTCGCCAGCGAGGTCCTTGATCTTGCCGGCCGCGATTGCCTGGTTCAGCGCGCGCAGCATCGACTCGTCCGCTAGCGCCAGCGGCGTGCGATTGTCGGGGCAAACCAGGATCGACAGCAGCTCTTCGCTGATCACGGCGGCAACTCTCGGGGGTGAAAGCAAGCGACGCGCGGAACCGGATTAACGGTGTTATACGGAACGTGCCGATATAGGACCAGGGCTTGCTAGCGGCCCGGAACTCAGCAAATCCGTTTGCTCGGAACCGGCCGCAGCCACGACAGGGGCGTGAACAGCCCACAAGGATGGATTCTCCGACTCAATGCATGCTGCGTGATTGCCGGAAGGCGGCCCAGTGGGGCAAAGGCCATTCGCCGCCGGTCAGGCAATTGCGTGGAAATCAATACGTCGGGAGCAAAACAATGCACTGCCGCATTTTTTCCGCCGCGGTCTTGGCGGTGATTTTCGCCTGTCCTCTAGTCGTCCGCGCGCAGGACGTGCGCTATTATCAGGATCCCAATTCCGGACACACTTACCGGCAAACGACCAACACGGTCCAACGCCAGATGCCGGTCACACAATTGCAAGCCAGCTCGCGCACCGTGTTGCGCGGCCAGTGGCGCACCGATACGCAAGATGTCGTGCGCACCTACTCGGTCCCCGTGACGGAATATCGCACGGAAAGCTACTGGCAAGGGCGCTACAATCCGTTCAAGCAGCCGACCTTGGCACAGCGGACGGTCCCTTCGACGCGTTGGGAATCTCGCACCGAAGTGGTGAAGGTGCCCGTCACGCGCTACGAAACGGTTCCCACCACCGAAACGGTTCACGTGCCCGTCACGACCTGGCACACGGTGCAGGACCAGGTAGTGCGTCACGAGGTGGTCGCCCCGAACACTGGCGCGAACACGGCCGTCGTGGCCACCGGCACGCCAGGCTCGACCTATGGCGGCATGGCACGGCTGGATAACCCGCCCTCGATATCGGGGGGATCGTCGTCTTCATCGACCGCCGATTCGTCGGTGAGCGCCGGTTCGAAGACGCAGCTCAGCCGGTAACTGCGACGCGCATCGACAGAGCTATAACGCACGCAGCTGGCGTATTCACGCTCGTCGATTGACAGGCGCCTGCAAGTCGCATTCGACGCGACAGATAGAATGCCACGTTCAGGCGACGCGCGAATATGCAACGCAAGTGATCGGCGTCGAGTGATTGCAACGCCGCGCGCGAGGCATGACGCCGATTCGAAATCTGTCAGACGCCGCAGGCGTCAAACAAATCAGCCTAGGGCAGCGCCCTAGGTATTCGGCATAGAAATCACGATGAATCCCTGTAAGGGCGACATAACGAAGCAGGCATCGATTCGAACGTTTGCCTACTCGCCCGACGTCGTAGGCTGTGCGCACAACGACACGCTTCGCCTTCTTGCGACACAAACACGTACCCGCAGCGCGCATAGATATGCGAAGCACCTCGCATAGCACGTCATCACGAAACTCCCCCGCGCACGCCGTGCAAAAATCGCCACGGCGCGCGCTTCGACAAACATCTTCGCGGGCGGGCGACTAGATCGACTCGGCGGCGATTTCGGCGACCGGGGCCTTCGTGCGGCGGCGACGCGCCGTTTTGGCCGTGCTCCATTCCTTGGTCAGCGTCTCGAAGACCTCGGGCGATTCGTAACGGACGATGTTCTTGCCCTCGGGCATCGGCCCAATCAGGCCGCGAAACACCGGCAGGCCGCGCAGGCCCAGGTCCGTGCTGCAATCATCGACGCCGATTTGCGTATGCAGCTTCTTGAGCGAGTCTTCCTTGCTGTAATCTTTGATGCGGATCGTTCCATCGGCCGCACGGGTGACAACGCGGATCAGTTCTTTGGCCATGAGCAGGGGGTCGCCAGGTTGTGATGAACAACCGGCGCCCACGCATGGTCCGCCGGTTCGTGACATTGCTGCGTACGATGCAGCCGGGCGATTTTGCACCCTTCCCGATCATCTCGGGCAGGTGGCCGCTCGGCCAGCGCTCCATCGCCAGTCACCGACTCCGTCGGACAGCCAGCCGTGCAGCAGGAAACCACGGCCGGGCACAAACAGCTATCGGCCTGCCAGGCCGGCCGAACCGCAGCATTTCCCGGGCGTCGACACCGTAGCGCATTGCGCCAGAATCCGCACAGTGAGCGCGCCCCGGAACGCCGCTACTGACTACCGTCCGACAGACCGCTTGGACCAGCGGTGACGATCGTAGGGCCCACCGCTGGGCCGAAACGACGTTGCAATGCCCCGGCTCTGGCCCGCCGACCCCCTGGTCGTCCTGCAGGTGCCACACGATCTGGCACGACCGCGACACCCCGCCAGTAGCGACGATTGATACGCCTGTCCGGGCTCGGGCAGTCGGGCGAACCTTGAAAGGAGCGCCCGTCGACATTAGATTCATCAATACGTGTTTCGCGCCGAGGGCGTTTTCGGCGCGGGCACACGGAGGGTATGCGAATGGTTAGCGGCCTGACTCGAAATCAGGTGCCCCGCAAGGGGTTGAGGGTTCGACTCCCTTGCCCTCCGCTTTAGCCGAACTCTAGCCCCCGCAAAGACTTGCGGGGGCTTTTTCTTGCGCACTGGTCGCGCCCCGAATGCCATTTTCGCAGCGCAAATGTAGCCAAGTTGTAGCCAATCTCGCGGACCCGATACGGTGGGCGCCGGAAAACAGCCGTGGACGTTCGTGGATCCCCGCCCGGCACACGATGGCGAATCTAAACGGACGTACGTAGATAA